>JARLHB010000102.1 GCA_031292465.1 Ignavibacteriaceae bacterium | reverse complement strand
GTTAAATTATATGTGAATGGTTCCTCGGGCTCGACTTATGTATACCAAAATACGGGTACGCTTGGTACAAATACTAAAGATAGTCAGGCGGACCTTACTATTGGTGCAGTGCATCAACCAAATTCATCTGATTGGAGTGATTTCTTAAATGGGAATGTAGATGATATTAGAATCTATAACCGTGCGCTTAGTGCAACTGAAGTATTAAATCTATATTTAGCTCCTAATTAAATTGGGAGCAGTGTTCTTATACGCATACAATAAATATCTTAGCAATGATGATTTAACTTATGCAAACAAGTGAAAACTGGTTCAAATTATGAATTATCTTTTCAAGCTCCTTCACGGAGCTTTTTTATTTTTAATCAGATATTAGCCTATTCCATTTCAATTGTATTCCTCACAAATTTAGCTATAAAATGATTTTATAATAAAAAATATAGTGGATTGGCTAAAATATTTTTTCTATTTTTAATTTTAAACTTGAAATAAATATTAAAAGAATATATATTTCAATCGTTCCCGCAATCGTTTGCAGTAACTAACATAAAAACGATTTCTTATAAGGAATATTTCCCTTGAAAAATTTGTACTCTAAAATTTACAGGAGTTAAATGAGAGCAATCGGACTTTCTTTTATTGACTGGACAATCATTATAGTTTATTTCGGATTTGTCCTGGGGATCGGATGGTATCTTAAAAAATTCACTAAGAGCCAGGAAGATTTTTTCCTTGCCGGCAGAAAAAATTCTTCGTGGGTTGCCGGCCTTGCATTTTTATCAGCCAATCTAGGCGCTCTGGAATTATTGGGGATGACAGGCAATACATTTAAATACGGAATGTTTGTCGCACATTTTTATTGGATAGGCGCTATTCCTGCGATGTTGTTCCTCGGAATATATATGATGCCTTTCTATTACAGCAGCAAAATAAAATCTGTTCCCGGATATCTTAAACTCCGGTTTGATGAAAAAACCCGCGTGCTTAACGGAATAGCATTTGCAATTATGACTCTTCTGGTTTCAGGGATAAATCTTTATGCTATGGCTCTTGTACTGCATACTTTTATCGGGTGGAACTGGGATGTAAGTATGTGGGCATCAGCTATTACGGTTGCTATCTATGTAACCATGAGCGGCTTAATGTCTGCAATCTTTACAGAGATAATTCAGTTCTTCCTTATATGGTTTGGATTATTTCTTGTTTCTATTCTCGGCATAGTTGAGATCGGAAGCTGGAAAGAAATAATGGTAAGGATAAATGAATATAGTTCACAGGTTTCATATACAACATTATGGTCTTCGTCTGCAAACCCGTTGCAAAACGGAATGTTTGTTCATTGGTCAGGTATAGTTTTAGGACTGGGGTTTGTACTTTCATTCGGATATTGGACAACGGACTTCCTTGTAATTCAGCGAGCCTTCTCAGCAAAAAATTTACGTTCTGCAAGAATGACTCCGATACTTGCTTCATTCTTTAAGATGGCATTGCCTTTTATAGTTATACTCTCCGGGTTAATTGCAATTGCACTTTCCCAGGATCCCCATAGCGGATTTAAACTCCTGCAGGACAGCGGTCATACTAATTATGATTCTGCGCTTCCTCTTTTAATCGCCCGCTATTATCCATCAGGCCTTGTCGGGTTAGGTGTTACAGCATTATTAGCAGGGTTTATGGCCGGACAGGCTGGCAATATCAGCGCTTTTAATACGGTATGGACTTATGATATTTATAAATCCGTTTTAAATAAAAAAGCATCGGATTCACATTTACTTGTAATGGGCAGAGCTTCAACAATTGTCGGCGTTATTATTTCATTAGGCACCGCTTATTGGGCAAAAAGTTTTCCAAGTATTATGGATTACATGCAGGCTATTTTTTCATGGGTTAACGCGCCTCTTTTTGCAACCATGCTTCTGGGTATGTTTATCTGGTGGATTACACCAAGCGGAGCTTTCTGGGGACTTATCGCCGGAATGGTCTCGTCTTTCTCAATGTATATGGCAGTAAAATTTCATTGGATTAATGAAAGCATAATAACTATGTCAAGCGTACAGAGCGATATGGCTGCTAATTTCTGGCGCGCATGGTGGGCATGGCTTATATGTGTTGTTGTTACTGTTGTAATAAGTCTCTTTACTAAAAAAAGAAGTAAAGAAGAATTAGTCGGGTTGGTAAAAGGCCTTACAAAAGAAAATCATGACCAGTATGTACCGTTTATTAAACGGCCTGAGTTTTATGCTTTAATTTCATTGGTAGTTTTTGTTATCCTGAATATATTATTCTGGTAATTAAAAATTTCGCATTTAGATTTTTGTATTAAAATTATTTTGTCTTAGAAAGGAATTAAAAAATATGCCTGAACCTAAAATGAAACCGATATGGTTTTTTGTCGGAATGATTTTATTGGTTATTGGGGGAATAATATTCCTGAATGGAATTTACCTTTTATTCCATCCGCCAGTCATAAAAACAGTTCTGGCAGATATGCATCCTGATATCTGGTGGGGCGCTATTATGATTATATTCGGTGGAGTACTATTCCTGAAAACCAGAAACCAATTAGTTTGAGTGTATAATGCAATTAGTTAGTAAAGTAGAAGAAAAGTTCAAAGAATTATTTAATGAGGTTCCTGTAATTATACGTTCTCCCGGAAGAGTAAATCTTATTGGAGAGCATACTGATTATAATATGGGCTTTGTTTTGCCCGCAGCAATAGATAAAGCAATTTATTTTGCAATTGCTCCGGTAAATGATGATAACTGTACTGTGTATGCTTTGGATCTGAATGAAGAATGTAAATTCGGAATAAACAATCTTGAAAAGTCTGAAAAAGGCTGGCCGAATTATTTAATGGGCGTTATTGAACAATTAAATAATTCCGGTCATAGCATAAAAGGATTTAACTGTGTTTTCGGTGGAAATATTCCAATCGGGGCTGGTTTATCTTCATCTGCAGCGCTTGAAGCAGGGCTGGCCTTCGCACTTAATTATTTGTTTGATCTAAGCATTGATAATCTGACGCTTGTTAAAATAGCCCAAAAAGCTGAAAATGAGTTTGTAGGTGTTAAATGCGGAATCATGGATCAGTATATAAATATATTTGGCAAGAGTGGAAATGTGTTAAGAATTGACTGCCGTTCTTTAGAATATAGTTATTTCCCTTTTAACTATCAGGATATATCAATTGTCCTTTTTGACAGCCGTGTTTCTCACTCACTTGCTTCTTCGGAATATAATCAGAGAAGAATAGAGTGTGGTGAAGGAGTAAACATAATAAAAAAGGATTTCCCAAATATTCAAAGCCTGAGAGATGTATCTTTAGATATGTTGGCAGAATATAAAACTAAACTTGAGAATACAATTTACAGGCGGTGTAAATATGCAGTTGAGGAAAATGACAGGGTGCTTGCAGCCTGTTCTGCATTGGGAAAGCATGACTTGGCAGCTTTTGGCTTACTTATGTATAAGACTCATGAAGGCCTGAGTAAAGATTATGAAGTTAGTTGTAAAGAACTGGATTATCTTGTAGAGCTGACAAATAATAATCCCGATATACTTGGATCAAGAATGATGGGCGGCGGATTTGGCGGCTGTACAATTAACTTAGTAAAGAACGATGCAATTGAATCAGTGAGCAAAGAAATTGCAGCCAAATATCAGAAAGAATTTAATATTGATGCTAATATTTATGTTACTAAAATAAGCAGCGGAACAAGTTTAATTAATGTGAAAGAAAATGCAGAAGCCTGATTACAATAATTATCCGCATCGCAGGAAAAACATTCTTACCGGCGAATGGGTCCTGGTATCGCCTCACCGGACACAGAGGCCGTGGCAGGGAGAAGTATCTAAATCGGAAATAGATAAACGTAAACCGTATGAACCGGACTGTTATTTATGCCCCGGCAATAAGAGAGCCAATGGCGAAGTAAATCCTAAATATGACAGTACATTTGTCTTTACAAATGATTTCTCTGCACTTAAAGAGGATGTACCTGATTTTAAACTGAATAAGAATAATCTGTTAGTCGCTGAAAGTGAAACAGGGCTTTGCAGGGTAGTAAATTTTTCACCCCGGCATGATTTAACATTGGCAGAGATGAATGAAAACGATATTGAAAAAGTAATTATAACATTGCGCGATGAATTCAAAATGCTTGGCTCAAGAAAAGGTATAAGATACATACAGATATTTGAAAATAAAGGCTCGCAGATGGGGAATAGCAATCCACACCCGCACGGACAGATTTGGGCGCAGAAAGATATTCCGTTAATACCCACGAAAGAGCTGAAGGAATTTAAGAATTATTATAAGCAGAACGGTCATTCTATATTGGCGGATTATTTAAAGCTTGAGAAAAAGCTGAAAGAAAGAATTGTATTTGAAAACGATTCTTTCCTTATCGTAGTGCCTTTTTGGGCCGTATGGCCTTATGAGACCTTAATTATTCCAAAGAGAAAAATTGCCAATATTTTAGAATTAAAGGAAAAGGAAATAAAAGGATTTGCTAACGCTATTAAAACGATAACAACTAAATATGACAATTTATTCCAGATATCTTTTCCGTATTCTGCAGGTATGCACCAGGCGCCTACGGACGGCAAAGAGTATCCTGAATGGCATTTCCACATGCACTTTTTCCCTCCGCTTTTAAGATCAGCCAGTGTGAAGAAATTTATGGTCGGTTATGAAATGCTTGCTGAACCTCAGCGGGATATCACCCCTGAATACAGCGCGAAAGTTCTTAGGGAATTATCAGATGTTCATTATAAAATTGCAGGTAAAAAATAAATATGAATTTGAAAATATTGGTTACCGGCGGAGCCGGTTATATAGGAAGTCATGTTACGCATGATTTAATTTCACTTGGATATAATGTTGTTGTGCTTGATAATCTTTCAAAAGGCAGTCTGCTGAATATTAATCCTAAGTCCACCTTTGTTAAAGGTGATATTAGAGACGAAGAAGTTTTGGAGAAAGTATTCTCGTCCGGTATAGATGTAGTATTTCATTTTGCAGCTCTTAAAGCTGCCGGCGAATCCATGATATACCCTGATAAGTATGCGCTTAATAATATCGGCGGGACTGTAAAGCTGCTTAGTATGATGCAAAAATACAAAGTAAAATATTTTATTTTTTCTTCGTCTGCTGCGGTTTATGGTAATCCCGTAAATCTTCCTATAAATGAAAGCCATCCCAAAGAACCGATTAATTATTACGGATATACCAAGTTAGCGATTGAAGAAAACCTGAGATGGTTTTCAGAGATATTGGGTATTAAGTATGCTGCACTAAGATATTTTAATGCTACCGGGTATGATGTTAACGGCCGAATAAAAGGGAAAGAAGTAAATCCTGCAAATTTATGTCCTATAATTATGGAAGTGCTGTCGGGGGAACGGAACGGAATGGAAGTATTCGGAAATGATTATGATACTCCTGATGGTACATGTATCAGGGATTATATTCATGTTAATGATTTATCTTCTGCCCATATTAAAGCTTTAGATTATATTGTTAAAAAGGACAGTAATCTTGTTGTAAATCTTGGTACAGGAAAAGGCTTTTCTGTTATGGACCTTATCAATTCTGCTGAAAAAGTTACAGGTAAAAAAGTCAATTATAAAATAACAGGAAGGCGCCCGGGTGACCCCGCTGAACTTATTGCCGATCCGTCTCTTGCTGCTGAATTAATAGGATGGAAAGCGATTTACTCAAGTCCTGAAGAAATATTCAAATCAATGATCCCGGTTTATTTGTAAATGCCGGATGTTATCTGAAGTAGAATATCCTCGATGTACCTTATAAGTATAACTTCAATATTAAAAACAGGGTACCCTTCCGTTTCTGATATCTAAAAATAGAGCAGGTTTGAATAAAGTATTATTGACACAAATTGCTTAATTTATTATAGCATTAATAGTATACTATATTAAATTCGAAACAAAAAGTGAAAATATTTCTTTACTGTATTATTGTATTTTCTTTTCAAGTAATAGTTCTGCCCCAGGCGGATACTTCTTCATTTATAAGGGGTATAGATATTTCCACTGCACAACAGATTGAAAATGCAGGAGGCGTGTGGAAAGTAAATAGTGCGGCTGAAGATGTGCTTTATATATTTAAGGAAAACGGTGTAAATTATGTAAGGCTTCGCTTGTGGCATACTCCTGCAGGCGGATATTGCGGTCTGGATTCGACTCTTAAATTTGCAAGGCTGATTAAAGCCAAAGGATTTAAATTCCTTCTTGATATACATTATTCAGACACATGGGCTGATCCCGGACATCAGACAAAACCGGCAGCATGGGACACTCTTTCTTTTCCAATTTTGGAAGACAGCGTTTATTTATATACTAAGGATGTTATTACCGCATTAAAAAATCAAAATGCACTTCCTGATATGGTGCAGATTGGCAATGAGATTACCGGTGGTATGCTTTGGCCGGATGGTAAAAATTATGGCTCATCAGGTTCGTGGACTAACTTTGCATCGCTTGTCAAAGAGGGAATTCAGGGAGTCAGGGATGCAGCCGGAAGAGATACTGTTAAGATAATGATTCATATTGACCAGGGGGGCAACAACAGCACATGCCGGTGGTTCTTTGATAGTTTAATTACATCTCAGAATGTTCAGTTTGATGTAATCGGGTTATCCTATTATCCTTGGTACACTTCTCATGGAACGCTGATACAACTGCAAAACAACCTTAACGACCTTGCAGCACGTTATAATAAAAATATTGTTATTGTAGAGACAGCGTATCCATGGACAAGCGGCTATGTTAATGACGGAGTAAACAATGTAGGGTTTGATTCTACAAGCCTTCCGAAGGACTATTCTATAAGCCCAAACGGACAAAAAGATTATTTAACTTTTTTGCGGAAGTTAATTGAAGGTGTCAATAATAAAAAGGGCATTGGATTTTTCTATTGGGAACCTGCTTATATTTCAGTTCCTCCTGTTGGTTCTGCGTGGGAAAACTATGCAATGTTTGATTTTAACGGTAATGCTTTCAGTTCGCTGCAGGTATTCTACAAAAACGATAGCACGGAAACTGCAAATATTAAGTCTGAAAATAATTCGTCAGCAGGTACATTTGAACTTTTACAAAATTTCCCCAACCCATTTAATCCATCAACAACAATTAAGTTTTACATTCCTAAAGATTCATATATTACACTAAGTATTTATAATATATTAGGCGCACAAGTTAAAATTTTGTTTAATGATTTTGAAGGAAAAGGCGAGCATTCGGTAAACTGGGATGGGACAAACAGTTCAGGAAAACCAGTGCCTTCCGGTATTTATTTCGCCAGGATTTATACAGGCGGGAACAGCCGGATTCGCAAAATGATTTTAATAAAATAAATATAAGGTCTTTTTAAACATCTTCCAGCCCGGCCTTCTTACTCTTGCCGAGTAAATCTGTCATTCAGGCTTTTCATCAATATTTCAACTCGGCTTCAGATTTGTTGGCTATCTCTAACCTCTTATATCATATATAGTTAGATCGGTAATGCCAAAAATTTTCTGTTATGGGGAACACAGAAACTGACCGGGAAATATAGTTAATTCTTCTGGAAGAATATTTTCTCATTTTTTCAGGAGAAACGATATGTTCAGGAAATCAATATTCATATGGCTATTTGCTTTGATATGTGTTGATATAACAATCGCTCAGGTTCCGACTTCTTATCTTGGTCCCCAGCTTGGATGGCAAAAAGCATCAGATGCTGATAATGCCAAACTGATGGTTGGCGGAGCGTACCGCATTAAACTATCACCTTCTTTCGGCTTGGAAGCTTCTGTACATTACCGGAGTGAAGATTACGATAACGGTGATGTAAGCGTTACAAGCTGGCCTGTAATGGTAACTGCATTGATATACCCGCTTCCCATAGTTTACGGCGCAATTGGGGCAGGATGGTATAACACTTCAATTACATATTCATCTGCATTACATTTATTTGGTGCAAATGATGAAACAGAACAAAAATTCGGATGGCACTTTGGGGCAGGCCTTGAAATTCCGTTAGGTATGTCTATGAGTAATCCCGGGGCAATACTTACAGCTGATATCAGGTATGTATTTCTTAATTATGATTTTCAGCAGTTCCCAGGTACTCAGGGATTGAAAAATGATTTCGTTTATATGACGGTAGGACTGCTATTTAATCTTTGACGTAAGTAAAACTGCCTCAGATTATTAATCTGGGGCAGTTATTTATATACAATTTTCAATAAGTAATTTTTAAAATCCCACACTACTTTCAACTAATAGGGCCGGCCTCCATATTTCATTCCAAGATATATTAACAACTATGGTTAGTTCTTAGAAAACAGTAAAAAAATTAATTTTTCCAATATATACAGTTTGGAATTACTATTAAAGTACAGCATTTTAGTCTCTATTCTGTTACAATTATTTGTACATAAAAATTTTCATATTATAAAATTAATTGCAAAACATTTTAAGGGATCAAATATGAAGGCTCTGAGACTTTTAATATTATACATATTCCTGCCGGTTGCAATGTTTGCTCAAACAAATGTTGATAAGCTTGTAAGTCAGCTTGATTGGCTGGCAAGCAGCCAGCTTAATGATTGGAAAATCAGTCAAAACTTAAGCGAAAGGAATATTTCATTCAGCGGAAATCCGTATGATGTAAACTTTAATGATTCAGCATGGGGAACGTTAAAAATAGGTGAAAACAATTACGATGATTCATGCTGGTTGAGAAAAGAAATTATTCTTCCTAAAACAGTTCTGGGAGAGCCTGTTCAGGGGAAAATAAAACTGCTTCTTTCAGTGGATGATTACGGATATTTATGGATTAACGGCGTAAGCAAAGGTTACTTTCCGTGGGACGGCGATTTTACTTTAACGGAAAACGGAAAGCCGGGAGATAAATTTACAATAGCTATTAAAGCTGTCAATACCGGCGGCCCTCTCAGGCTATTACGCGCTGAAATTCAATCAAGCAGTTCCGAGAAAGTACAACAGCCTATTAAAGATTTTATATTCAGTATGCAGGTAGGACAGAAACTTTTGTCCACTGATACTTACCAGTCAAATAATAATGCTAAAGTTGATCCGCATATTGATAAATCCACATTAGATAAAAATGAAAAAGCTTCTTTAAATGAACTGCTTCAAAAGCTTGCTGCAGAGGTTGACGTAGATGCATTGAAAAACGGCGATTATGCAAAGTTTAAAGAATCTATGGAAAAAGTTCGTTCGCAGTTAACTCCTATTAAAGAATTTGCAAAAAAGTTCACAATATATTTTGATTCGAATGCGCATATAGATGCAGCCTGGCTATGGCGTTCGATAGAAACCGAACAGGTATGTAACAGAACATTTGGTTCGGTGCTTCATATTATGAACGAAAGGCCTTCCTTTGTTTTTACACAAAGCGCTGCACAATATTATAAATGGATGCAGGATTTGTATCCTAACGTATTCAATGGCATTAAAGAAAGAATAAAAGACGGCAGGTGGGAAGTTGTCGGCGGTATGTGGATAGAACCTGACTGCAACCTGCCAAGCGGTGTTTCATGGGACAGACAATTACTTTATGCCAAATCTTATTTCCAGAAGAATCTTGATGTAGATGTAAAGATAGGATGGAATCCTGATTCATTCGGTTACAATTGGAATATGCCGATGTTTTATCAAAATGCAGGCATAGATGCTTTCATTACTCAGAAGATTGGCTGGAATGAAACAAACGTTTTCCCTTACAGGGTATTCTGGTGGCAGTCTCCTGACGGCTCAAGAATACTATCATACTTCCCGTTTGATTATGCAAATTCAATTACACAGTCTTTTCAATTTATAGACTGGATGCGCCAGTTTGAAGCTAACACAGGATTCAGGAAATTTATGATTCTCTTCGGAGTCGGCGACCATGGCGGCGGCCCGACAATTGACATGATCGATAGAATTGAACATTTGAAGACTCTTGATATTTATCCTAATATAGAATACGGAACAGCAGCCAACTACTTAAACTGGCTTAAGGGACAGGACCTGTCAACACTTCCGGTCTGGAATGATGAGCTTTATCTTGAATACCATCAAGGTACATTTACTTCACATGGCCAGATAAAAAAATACAACAGGTTGAGCGAAACTCTTTTGTCCGAAACTGAAAAGTTCTCAACGCTTTCAACTTTATTTGGAAACAAATACAATTCCAAAGATATTGATGATGCATGGCAGTATACAATGTTCAATCAGTTTCATGATGTATTACCCGGCTCAAGCATAAGAGAGGTTTATATTGATGCGGTTAATGACTATAAAAAAGTAAAAGAAATAGGTGACTTTGTACTAAACGGCGCTTTTGATGATTTAAGCAAAAATATAAATACCTCAAAAATAAAATCCGGTGAACCATTAATAGTTTATAATCCTTTAGCCTGGGAACGAACAGATGTAGTTAAGTTTGAACTTCCCAAAGGCGATAAGAACGTTTATAAAATTCTTGAAACAAGCGGTAAGGAAATTCCGTCTCAAATAATTGAAAAAGACCGTTATGAGAATGAAATTATTTTTGTTGCGGATAACGTTCCTTCCCTCGGTTACAAAACTTTTGTACTTAAAGCCGGAAAACCTTCGGATGTAAAAACTGACCTGGTAACATCAAAAGACGGGATAGAAAATAAATATTTCCAAGTTAAGATAGATGCTTCTACCGGGTGGGTTAAGACAATAAGCGACAAGAGAAATAACCGCGAAATATTAACCGATGAAGGAAACAAACTGCAACTGCTTCAGGATGTACCGAAAGAGTATGACGCCTGGAATTTGGGATTTACCGGTGTTGAGTATCCTTCCACATTCAGAAAAGCTGAAGTTGTTGAAAATGGTCCGGTAAGATCGATTATAAGATTATACCGTGATTATCTTAAACCCGGAGTAAAAAAGGATTTTCCGACTGAAGATTTTCCGTCCTCATTCTTTGTGCAGGATGTAATATTATATAATGGGATTGACAGAATAGATTTTAACGCCAACATTGACTGGTGGGAAGCTCACACAATGCTAAAAGTAGCGTTCCCTGTTTCTGTTAATGATACTATAGCGACTTATGAAATTCCCTACGGAACTATACAGCGTTCCACACAGCGTATTACAAGCTGGCAGAAGGCCAAATATGAAGTTCCTGCGGAACAATGGGCCGATCTTTCCAATAACGGATACGGAGTAAGCCTTCTGAATAACTCCAAATACGGATATGATATAAAAGATAACGTAATGAGGCTTTCGCTGCTTCGTTCGCCAAAGTCTCCTGATCCTACTACCGATATGGAAAAGCATTCTATCGATTATGCGCTGTATCCGCATTCAGGCGATTGGAAAGAAGCTAATACAATCCGCAAGGGATATGAATATAATCAGCCGCTGCTTGCTAAGTTAAGCGCTGTGCATAAAGGCAAATTACCTGAAGAAAAATCTTTCATCAAACTTGAAGGAGATGATCTGGTTTTAACTTCTGTTAAGAAAGCTTTGGATTCCGATGCATGGGTTATCCAATGGTACGAATCTAAAGGAAAAGATTCTGAAGCTATATTAACTTTACCCGCAGTTCCTAAAAAAGTAGTTGAATCGAATTTTGTAGAAAAAGACGGGCAGCAGATAAAGTTCGAAGGTAACGTAGTTAAGTTCAATACTAAGAAGTTTTCAGTTACAACTATAAAAGTTTATTATTAACTGTAGTTAGGCAAAATTAGTTTTTTATTGGCCCCGCCATTTATGGCGGGGTAGAGATAATAAAACAAACATAGGGGCTTTAGCCCAACTGGTGCTTTTTATGTGGCTAAAGCCGATAGTATTCCCCCCTCATTATCCCCCGCCATAAATGGCGGGGCTATTGAAACGTACTACTGTTTAACTTCAGTTATTAAAAGAGATGTTGCAGGCCGGTCAGCCTGACCGGCCCACCCTTTTATTTTTCCTTTGCCAATAAAAATAAACCGGAACGCCTAAACCCAAAAGAATTATACCTGCAATAGCCTGCCCGGGCTTATTAATCAATGTATTAATTACAAACCATACTGCGGTGCCGATAAAAAAGAGCGGAGTAAATGGATATCCGGGAGTTTTATAATTCCTTTTAGCGCCGGGGTTTCTTTTCCGGAAAATAAAAACTGTCGCAGCAGCAAGCGCAAAAAATATCCAGTCGGTAAATACAACATAAGATATTAAATTTTCAAACGTTCCCCAGAATAATACAAGTATAACTGCCCATGTCGATTGAAATATTATTGCGTAGTATGGCGTATTGAACCTGGGATGTATTAAGCTCACCTGCTTGAAGAATATTCCGTCATTAGCCATAGCAAAATAAATCCGTGGAGCTGTAAGAGTGTAAACGCCGGCAGTTCCGAATGTAGAAATAAAGATAGCAACGGCTATTAAGCCTCCGCCTACAGGCCCAAGCACTGTTTCTACTGCATTGGCCGCGACACTTGAGGATGAAGCGATTGATGAAACCGGAAGAAGAAACAGATAAGCAATGTTTATTGATACATAAATAGCTGTAACCGCAAAGGCTGCTATAATCATTGCAGCCGGAACATCCCGCTTTGGGTTTTTAGCTTCGCCAGCGGTATAAGTGGCGTGCTGCCATCCGCCATAAGACCATAGCACTCCCACCATTGCAACTGCAATACCTCCGGATAAATTTGTGGGCAATCCGTTATTAAAAATCGAAATAGAAAAATTTGTAATGGAACTGCTTCCCAGGATGAAACCGATTAATATTACTCCGAAAATTCCCAGCAGTTTTAGAAGAGTAAATAAGTCGCTGAAGATTCCGCCAACTTTTACACCGAGCACATTTATAACAGTTAGAATAAAAATTCCTGAGACAGCGATTACTTTTATTTCAGGCGGACTAAAGTGTGCAAAGTAGCCAAGGTAAGTTGCAAACGCTACGCTAAGCGCTGCAATGCCTCCTGTGTTAACTACAAGAAAGTAAGCCCATCCGTATAGGAATCCTGCAAGTTTGCCGTATCCTTCAGACAGGAAGACATATACGCCGCCTGCACCGGGCATTAAAGCGCCAAGTTCTGCAAAGGTTAATGCACCGCTTAATGCAAGCAGTCCTCCGATAAGCCAAACAGGTTTAATTCTTTTTTCAGTTGAGGCATAAAAGGATTTTATATTATTTATCAGTATTGTTTTTGCTTAGATAAAATCCGGCTGAAAACCAGCCAACCCAATGTTTTAACGAAAATGGTGCAGTTAAACCCATGTTTGTATGCTTTATCGGAATTACACCTTCAGTCCATGAATCTGAGTTTTTATAAACAATTCCATTTAACTCATAACCATTAATTCTTTTTATAATTTTAGATATTGTAAGGAGCCCGAATGGAATAGAAAACTTTCCACACCAGACGGGAGACGGGGGAGCGTCAGTTGGTTTTCCCCAAAGTTCTTTAGTAAGGTTTTCGATTTTCCCTTTTGTTAAGATTCCGTTAAAAGCATTACCGGCAATCCTTTTATCATTTTCTGTTGCTTTTAAATGCGCTGCTTCATCTTCTCCATAAGGGATATTGTCAAAATCTTTTCCGTAATGATTTGCGTCCGATGAAATTAAAAAGAATATATCCTTGCCCGGTTCCAATTTGTTTTTGGTTATATATGCGGAAATAATTTCAGACAATTTTTCGCTAACCTGGTTCATCCTTTCAAACGGCATTTGTGTTACCATAACAGGCGTAATTTTTACGTCCCTGTTGTAATATTGTAAAAAGGGTACAAGCGCCTCTATTGAGTGTTCAATATTTTGTGCTGAATCGCTTACAGAATAATCGTCTTTATCTAAACTATTTTTAATTTCTTCACGCAATGGTGAAATATCTACGTTACCGTAGGGCCTCTGCCAATATTTGTAATCGTCAAGTATCAGGATGTTCTTGGGATCGTTCATAGCTTTGCGCACGGTGCCGTGTGTAACGCCAAATATTACAACTTCTTTTACATTTATCAGTTTATATAGCGGATAATAAACGCCTGCTGCATACAAATAGTCATCATGGGGCGAAATTGCTGCAACCAGATTATCAGATCGAAAATCTTCACCTGTGCCTGAATTTGATTTGAGGTATTCCATCAATTCGTCCATCACGGATGGATTCCAGCAGAAGCCTACGTTATCTCTTACCGGCCTGATTTCCTGTGCCATAAGTAGAAATGAAAATTGAGAAAGAATAAATATAATAAAAATCCCTAACGCTATTATGAGCCGGTTCATTTTGCACCCCGCAAAGATTTTTATAAACAATAGGTTGTTAATATAATGCGGGGAAGCGGTAAGTCAAAAAAAACTATTTGGATTATAAGCTAATGAACTATGTAAATTGACAAAAAAAATCCCCTCCATATGGACACGCATCGCATCTCTTATGAAGGGGAACCTGTCCCTAGCCAATTTTATCTTACTTTATTTCAACAGTCTCTTTTAATTTTATATCTCTTGAAGAACTGCCCACCAAAATTTCGTATTTGCCCGGGTCAGTAGTCCATTCTTTTTTATCTACATTGTAGTAAGCAAAAGCGTTTTTAGCTATACTAATTTCCACTTTACCGGTTTCGCCTGCTTTTATTAAAACTTTTTTAAAAGCTTTTAATTCTTTTGGCGCTCTTTCTATTTTTGAATCAACAGCACCAACATAAAGCTGGGTAACTTCAGCGCCGGTAAGTTTACCTGTATTTTTTACATCGAATGAAATGTTAAAAACAGGTTGGTTGTCTTTTACAGATTCTTTCACTTTTAAATCTTTATACTCAAATTTTGTATAAGATAAGCCATAACCAAAAGGATATAAAGGCTCTATATTGTTGGCGTCAAAATATCTGTAACCAACAAAAATACCATCTGAATATTCTGAAACATTATCCTGTGCTTTATATGTTTTATATGCCGAGCAGTCTTCCCAGCGCTTTGGGAAAGTGATTGGCAGTTTGCCGGATGGGTTGTAATTACCGAAAATTACATCCGCAACTGCATTCCCAATCTCCTCGCCGCAGAACCAGGTTTCTAAAATTCCGTCAACTTTATCATTCCAGCTATTCATAAGAACAGGAGAGCCGGATGTAAGAATAACTATTGTATTTTTATTCGCTTTTACAACTTCATTAATCAGTTCGTCCTGATCTTCCGGTAATACAAGGTCTTGCCTGTCTGCACCTTCAGCTTCGAATTGATCAGCGGTTCCTACAAAAAGCAATGCAACATCCGATTTGGCTGCAGCTTCAACCGCAGGTTTAAAAAGATCTTCATCGGTTGGCCGCCACAAAAGTTTAGCAATTGCATCTCCGGCTCCCTGGTAAAATTCCATTTTTATCTTGTATTTTTTGCCAGCTTCAAATTTTGCATTGTATGAATCTACTGTAGCCGAATGATCCGACCAGTTATTAATTACAAGTTGGTCGTCCAGATATAACCTTATTCCATC
>JARLHB010000101.1 GCA_031292465.1 Ignavibacteriaceae bacterium | reverse complement strand
CACGCGAGCAGCTTGAAAATTCACTTAAGGAAAAAGTTGTTCTGCTAAAAGAAATACACCACAGGGTAAAAAATAATCTGCAGGTAATATCAAGCTTATTTAACCTTCAGTCGGATTTTATACATGATGAAGAGGCTAAGGAAATATTTCAGGAAAGCCAGAACCGGGTTAAATCCATGGCTTTGCTTCATGAAAAATTATATTTGTCCAAGAATTCATCCTATATAAATTTTTCCGATTATCTTAGAGACTTAATAACAAATCTTTTTAATTCGTATAGGTATAAACTTAATACAATTAACCTAGAATTAAATATTGAAGATCTGGAAATGAACGTTGATACTGCGGTTTACCTTGGATTAATTGTAAATGAACTTGTATCTAACTCATTTAAACATGCCTTTCCTGAAGGAAAAGGTTTTGACGACTCAAAAAGCAGGCTCGCTATATATTTAACAAACCTGGGAGGAAATAAATACACAATTATTGTAAAAGATAACGGCTGCGGATTTCCTAAAAATTTAGATTTCAGGAATACTAATTCCCTTGGTATGCAGCTTGTTAATTCTTTAGTCGATCAGATAAAAGGCACTATAGAATTAAAAAGAGAGTTCGGAACAGAACTTACTGTTACTTTTGAAATAATAAATTAATTATAAATTGCTCCTCTTAACTTTGCCGTAATTTAATTTTAGTTAAATTGAACATATTCAACCGTATTTATAATTAAAAATGCACAATGAGCAACCGAAAAAACACTTCCGTTTGGCTTCATCACCTTCATGAAGAAATTGATGCTGCTTACCTGTACAGGGTACTGGCCGGACTGATCAAAGACAGTAAAAAAGAAGAAATTTACCTTAAACTTGCCTCCATTGAAGACAAACATGTTATTGTATGGAATGACCTTCTGCTTAAAAGCAACATACGAATAAATGCATTAAATCCTTCTTTAAAAGCAAAAATATTAGCCTGGTCATCACAAAGATTCGGCACATGGATTCTTTCAGGCGCATTAATGAAAGAAGAAGCAAGTGAAGTAAAATCATATCTGGGGCTGTACAAAACAAGCAGTGATGAATCTACTAAAAATGCGGCATTGCGCCTTGCAAAAGATTCTGCAGAACACGCAAATAAATTAATGGATATAAAAGGCACCAGCACCGAACCCTGGCACCGTTCCGAATCAGGCGGACTTTTAAGAAATATAGTATATGGCTTTAACGACGGCCTGACCGCAAACTTCGGTTTAATTGCCGGTGTAATAGGAGCAAGTGTATCGCCTCATATTATTTTAATATCCGGTATTTCGGGGATGATAGCAGATTCTCTTTCCATGGGTTCTTCCGGCTATCTTGCCGCTATAAGCGAAAAGGAAGTATATGACCATGAAAGAGAAATGGAAAAAGCTGAAATAGTTTTGATGCCGGAACTTGAGACTGAAGAGCTTGCATTAATTTATGAATCCAAGGGAATGGATAAAGATCAGGCCATATTGCAGGCAAAGGAGACTATGAAAAATCCCGCGCAGGCATTGGAAGAAAAAGTGCGGGAAGAACTTGGCATAGGCGAGCAAAATTCAAGTCCGTTAAAAGAAGGCTGGATAACCGGCACAGCTACTGCCGTAGGCGCTTTAATACCTGTATTCCCTTTTATCTTCAGCAGCGGTCCTGCTGCCATTTGGGCATCATTTATAATTTCAATGGCTGCTCATTTCGGAGTTGGAGCAGCCCGCAGCTTCTTTACGGGAAGAGGAATCTTCAGAAGCGGTTTTGATATGTTTATAGTTGGTTTCGGAATAGCCGCTATAGGTTATTTTATCGGAGAATGGATCTCAAAAATGTTTTAAACAATTTTTGTTTTCCTTTTCTCCCACGGCAATGGAGCCATCACTTATTATAATCGATTTTTGAATATTTCAATCTTTGAATTTTTAAATCTTTATTGTTAATACATTATTAGCAAAGCTGGTCTGATACTGTGGTAAAGCTTGAGAAGCCGGGCCCTGCACTACATTCCCGCTTAAATCATAACGGGACCCATGGCAGGGACAAACAAACTGGTTACTGCCGGAATCAAACCCTGAAACAGTACAACCTGCGTGAGTACAGATAGAAGAAAGTGCAGTAAATTGATTTCCCGAAGGATGGTCAACCAATAGCTGGCCGTTGGTATAGTTTATTGCGGCAGCGGAACCTGTTTTAGATAATGGAGATGAAGAATCAACCGTAACAATTACTGTATTGCCGGAAATACTTCCCTGAATCTGCGTTAAAGATGATGTATTTCCGCTGTCTAACGGATTTGAACTTTTCATACAGCTTTCAAGAAAGGTTGACAAAGCTGCCGGAACACTTAATACTGCTGCACCCTGAATCATTTTTACAAAAAAGTTCCTGCGGTTAAATTTCATCTTATCCTCATATTTGTTAATAAATACTGAATCGGATTAATTGTTTAGCCGTTCAGGCAACCTGCCATGCGTACGCAGGATACTTTCGCCTGCTGTCCGTATTCTCTAACCGGTTGCCATTCTTACCCGGCCAGCATGGAATTAAATAAATTATGTGCGTAATAAATATCTGAAAACAAGTTATTTGCATCTCATTTTTACCGCTACAAGATATTAAACTTACTTTTACAAATTCAATGCAGGCTATGTTACATATTGACTGCCAACACAGTGAGTAAATTATTAGCTCACATTAGGTAAATTGATAACCCGCATATCCGAATAAAAATTAATTGAAATTATTTTGCGATATTTACAGAAGTAATTTTATTTTGTTTGCAAAATGCAGATGCAATTTATAACGCCGGTAATAAATCAATTGTCTTACCGATGACATACATCCCCGGTTATTCTGTTTAATATTACCATATAATAGGCATATTATGCGTATCTGTGCATACAAAATCACTTTAGGAAAATATCAACACTTAAATTTTAATGTAAACTATGGATTTTAAATTAGACAATTCGGACGCTTATGCAGCGCTAAGGATAAAAGATTTCAGATGGTTTGTTTCCGCACGCTTCCTGTTAACTTTTGCAATACAAATGCAGTCCGTTATAGTAGGCTGGCAGATTTATCAGTTAACACATGATGCATTATCACTTGGATTAATTGGCCTGGCTGAAGCCATTCCATTCTTAAGCATATCTTTATTTACAGGCCATGTAGCTGACAGAGTAAAACGGAAAAAGATAATAGTAATTTCAAATTTTGCTTATTTCGTCTGCGCAATAGTTCTTTTGATGGTATCAACTAAACTGCATGGCATACTTGATATGTACGGTGTAGTACCGATATATACAATTATTTTTATTACCGGCATTGCACGCGGTTTCCTATCCCCTGCCCAGGGGGCTTACGCTGCACAGCTTGTACCACGTGAGTTATTCGGTAACGCTTCTACATGGAACAGCCTTGCATGGCAAATTGCCGCTGTAACAGGCCCGGCTATAGGTGGATTGGTTTATGGATTCTCAAGTATTGGCAATGCATACGCTATGGTTGTCACATTTGCATTTGCAGGATTTATATGCGCAACTTTCGTTTCAAATAAACCACTGCCGGAGCATACTACCAGCGAATCTATATGGCAGAGCCTTTCGCAGGGATTAAAATTTGTCTTCAGCAACCAGATTGTTGTAAGCGCTATTACGCTGGATATGTTTGCTGTTTTCTTCGGCGGGGCTGTTTCGGTTCTTCCTATATTTGCAGACCAGATTTTGCATACCGGCGCAGAAGGCCTTGGAATTCTGCGGGCTGCTCCTGCTGTCGGCGCCATTATAATGTCTATAGTTCAGGCATACCATCCGTTTTTTAAAAATGCCGGCCGCAACCTGTTAATTTGCGTATTGGGGTTCGGGCTTTCAATTATTTCCTTTGCAATTTCTAAAAGTTTTTATATTTCCGCATTCGTACTAATGCTAAGCGGTATGTTTGATAATGTAAGCGTTATTATGCGCAGCACTATAATACAATTATATACTCCTGACGAAATGCGCGGGCGTGTATCTGCTGTTAATGGTATTTTTATAGGTTCATCTAATGAACTTGGATCATTTGAGTCCGGGCTTGCCGCAAAGCTTTTAACGCTTGTTCCTTCTGTTATTTTCGGCGGAAGCATGACGCTTATTGTAGTTGGTGCAGTAAGGGGCCTGGCCCCCAAGCTTAGAAAGTTAAAATTATAATATTGTACAGCGAAACGCTGT
>JARLHB010000100.1 GCA_031292465.1 Ignavibacteriaceae bacterium | reverse complement strand
TGATCCACCAGCCATTTGGCGATATTTATGGCGCCTGGCGGGCGATGGAAGAATTATATAGTGAAGGCAGAATTAAAGCTATCGGCGTTAGTAATTTTCAACCTGACCGTTTGATGGATTTGATAATTCATAACAAGATAACACCTGCTGTAAACCAGATTGAAACACATCCATTTAACCAGCAAATTGAAACTCAGAAATTCTTACAAGAAAACAAAGTTCAGATTGAATCCTGGGGGCCGTTTGCCGAAGGCAGAAATGACATATTTAATAATGAATTGCTGGTTTCCCTGGCAAAAAGATATAATAAAACCGTAGCCCAGGTAATACTGCGCTGGCTGACGCAAAGAGGAATAGTTGTTATTCCAAAATCAGTTCGGAAGGAAAGAATTATTGAAAACTTCAACATTTTCGATTTTGAATTGAGTTCTGAAGATATGAATGCGATTGCATTGCTCGACACAAAGAAAAGCTTGTTTTTCGACCACCGTAATCCGGAGATGGTAAAGTGGTTGGGTAATGCAAAGTTTACTAATTAAGTCGGGAATAATAATATGAAAACGAATTCATTTACCCGATTGAAAATAATAATAATTTAATTAACACAAACAGAATCAAGAGGAAAAGCAATATGTTAAATTTTAATTTTTATAATCCCACAAGAATTTTCTTTGGCAAAGACAGGCTGAACAATATTGATAAGTTTGTCCCGGCTGATGCAAAAGTATTAATAACTTTTGGAGGCGGAAGCGCAAAAAAAAGCGGCCTTATTGGCAGGGTAAAAACTGAACTTGGCAGCAGAAAAGTTTTTGAATTCAGCGGCATTGAACCCAACCCGCATTATGAAACTTTAATGAAAGCGGTTGAAGTTGTACGCAGCGAAAACATTGATTTTCTACTTGCTGTCGGCGGAGGCTCCGTTATTGACGGTACAAAGTTTATTTCACTCGCTTCATATTGCAAAGGAGACCCGCGCGATTTACTGTATTACGGATTTATGCCGATTACTTCTGAAGTTGTAGAAAAAGTTGTCCCGTTCGGTTCTGTGCTAACATTGCCCGCTACCGGCTCTGAAATGAATAATGGTGCTGTAATTAGTTATGAACACGGGAAGTTTCCCGTTATGAGCGAACTTACATTTCCTAAATTTTCAATATTAGATCCGACAATTACTTTTACGCTTCCCAAAATTCAGGTTGCAAATGGAGTGATTGATGCATTTGTCCATACCACAGAGCAGTACATTACATTTCCCGTTAATGCAAAAGTACAGGACCGTATAGCTGAAGGCATATTGCAAACGCTGATTGAAACCGGTAAAACAACAATTGATGAGCCGGAAAATTATGACGCCCGCGCTAATCTTGTATGGAGCGCAACTATGGCGCTAAACGGTATAATCGGTGCAGGCGTTCCGCAGGATTGGGCAACTCATATGATCGGGCATGAACTTACAGCAGCGTTTGGAATTGATCATGGTCAGACCCTGGCGATTGTATTGCCGGCATTGCTTGAGGTACGCCGCGAACAAAAACGCGCTAAACTTTTGCAGTATGCTGAACGCGTATGGCATATAGAAAACGGCACTGAAGAGGATAAGATAAATTTGGCAATTAAGAAAACAAGAGAGTTCTTTGAAAGTCTTGGTGTAAGGACTCATCTTTCACAATATGGCGTAGCAGCAAATAAGGTAGATTATATTGTTGAACAGCTAAAGGCTCACGGAATGACTGCACTTTCAGAAACGCAGGATATTACACCGGATGTTAGCCGGAAAATTCTTGAACTGGCAATGTAATTTATTACAGGTATGAAGAACTTGATGTAAATGCTGCTTGCTGTAGGCAGCATTTACCTCTTAAAATAATTCAAATATTATCCCCTTAGCTTATCAAGCAATTCATTCAATTGCTTTGCTTCATCTTCGCTTAAAGTAGAAAGTTTTGCATCTACTTCGGCATCATGCTTATCAACCCGGCTTAGAAGTTCAAGACCCTTATCCGTAATACATACATCTACGTTCCTTCTGTCTCCGGAGCAGATGTTCCTGTCAACTAATCCTTTTATCCTTAGCTTTTCAACAATACGCGAAGCATCAGACATCTTATCAAGCATACGCTCTTTAATCAGCTTAATGGTAGCCGGCTTGGGATACTGCCCCCGTAATATTCTTAAAATATTGTACTGCTGCATTGTTATGCCGTATGGCTTAAACAGGTTTACCTGGAAATCAACCAGCCAGTTATAAGAATAAATTACATTAACAGTTGCTTTATGGTATTCATTTCTAAAATGTTTTTGCAAAATTTCATCTTCAAGCTTCATTTGATAAATCATTTTTATTTATAAAATTATAAAGTCATGGCTAATATTTATAAGTTAAATATATTATTAGGTTACATCGACCTCCCCTTAATCCCCTCCTTATTAAGGAGGGGAAAGGACAGATATCGGGAGTAATAGTGTTTTTTAATTTTAGTAATAAGAAACTTAATTTAAGCCCATGGGAACTTCAACAATTATAAAGTTTGCATCGGACGAAGCACTAAACGTATATTCATCGGTATCATAAACACCAACAGCGTCTCGTTTTTCTAATTCAACATTTTCAAAATTAATGCTTCCATCCAACACAAACAAATATATGCCGTTACCTTTATACAGGTTTTTGTAAACCAACTGATTCCCTTTATCCAGCCTGCCCATAGAAACCGCGGCATTCTGATGAATATATAAAGTTGAATCCGACTTGTTTCCCGTAACTAACGTCTTTATTTCATTTTTCAAACCGTCAAGATCAAACTTTCTCTGGTCGTATCTCGGCTTTATACTTCTTTGTTTAGGAATAATCCACAACTGCAGAAACTTTCCGTCTTCTACTTTTGAAGGATTAAATTCCGAATGTGTTATTCCCGTACCGGCAGACATAACCTGGACTTCACCGGGAGTTATTACCGAGCCGGTTCCCATACTGTCTTTATGTTCCAGCGATCCTTCAAGCGGTATGGAAATAATTTCCATATTATTATGCGGGTGCGTACCGAATCCCTCGCCCGCTTCTATTATATCATCATTCAAAACACGGAGTAAGCCGAAACCCATTTTATCAGGATTATAATACTCACCGAAACTAAAACTATGGCGGCTGTGAAGCCAGCCGAACTCAGCAACTCCCCGCTCATTAGCTTTATGCACAACATATTTCATTCCCTTACCCGGCCTTTCTTAAATTATTTTCCTGCTCAACATTATTATATGGTTTACCGAATTTTCCCGTAAATGCAATCTCATCTAAGCCTTTTCTAATCCTTACAGCCTTTTCTCTTATTTTCAAATCTTCGGGCAGCATCTCCGGATTGCCTTTGTACCCTATGGCAAGTATGCTAACCGGCTGGTAGCCTTCCGGTATTGAAAATACTTTCCGGGCTTTTTCGGGATAAAACCCTCCCATTTGCCTTACAAATAAATTTTCAGAAGTTGCCTGAAAAGTTAAATTTGCAACTGCATTTCCTAAATCATATAAAGCATGAATATTCAGTTGCCCGTTAAAATCAAAGTCTAACTTTACAATGGTAAGAATTAAAGCCGCAGCATTCTTTGCCCAAACCTGGTTATGTTCGTTAACTACAGATAAAAGATTATTAAAATCCGAAGCATCATTTTTTTCTGCAACTATAAACCGCCAAGGCTGACCGTTCATTGAAGACGGCGACCATCTCGCCGCCTCCAGCAAACCGGTAATTTTATCAGGCTCTATGTTCTTATCAGCAAACGCCCTTGGGCTATATCTTTTTTTCAATAATTCGTTTATCATTTTCTTTCCCAAATTTGAATCAATTAACTCTATATATCTTAACTATTAACAGTTGAATTTTTATTTTACAAGTTCAACGTTACATTCAATCTTAATTGTCTTGCCGACTACTGCGCCGCCAGCTTCAATTAATGAATTCCATTTAAGGTCATAATCAAACCTGTTAATGCTTCCGACAACTTTGAAGCCTGCTCTTGTCTTTCCCCACGGATCTGTAATTGTACCGCCGTACGTAACATCAAGCTTTATCGGCTTTGTAATATCCCTGATTGTAAAATCACCGTACAGTTTATATTCTTCATCATCAACTTTTTCAATTTTTGTACTTTTGAAAAGAATTTTCGGAAATTTCTCTGCCTCAAAAAAGTCGGCGCTCTTTAAATGATTGTCCCTGTCTCCTATCCCGGTATCAATGCTGTTTACATCTATTGCTACTTCTACTTCGCTGTCTAAGAAATCACTGCCCGCTTTTACATTAACTTCATAATTATTAAAATTGCCTGTTACTTCTGAAATAACCATATGCCTTGCGGAAAATTGAATTTTTGAATGTGCAGGGTCTAAAGACCACACTGCTTTTTCCGATACGTTTGTTTCTGCTGCCATGATGAATCTCCTTAAAATTTTATGTTGAATTATTTACATCTCAAATGTATGTTATAACATTTAATGTTGCAACATAAATCGTAAATGCGTACATTCGGGTTGATAAATATCACGTTTCCAATATAAAAGCTTTGAAAATCGCTAAAATTTATAGCTTTTGTTTTAGAGTGGTTAGGCTTATTTATCCAGAATTTTAGATTTATCCTTTTTCGGCAGGCTTTCTACCACAAGATTATATGAATGGTCAATCCACTCAAGGATTAATTTATCCGGTATTGAGCTTTCCAATAACACAGTATTCCAGTGTTGTTTATTCATATGGTAGCCGGGTGTAACAGCATCATATTGCTCCCTCAGTTCAACAGCTTTTTCCGGATCGCATTTTAGATTTATGCTTACAGGTGTGTTTATAAATGCGATGAGAAATATTTTACCTGAAACTTTATAAACGGGAGTATCCCCGCCGAACGGAAGTTCTTCGGATACTCCTTTTTTCTTCAAACAATATTTTCTTACGGCTTCTAAATTCATAATTTTTACTCGCCTTGCACGCCATATAAGAACATAATAGAACAAACAAGAATTATATTCAATAATTATTACATGTAACGGCATATATCTAAATTTTAAACGTACGTCACGGTACTAAAATATAATTCTTTATTTACCTCGTAGAGGTAAAATATTTGTAGAGATAAATTTTCCCGCAATTCCCCAAAACCCTTGTAGAGGGTTAATAATACGTACGAAAAATTATTTATTTTATTTCGCGGCAGAATTTATTTATCCTCTACAAGGATAGGCTTTCTAACTTGCAAATATATTTCTTGTATAAATACGGAATTACAATAATATTTGGTTTAAATAAAATGTACAGGTTACTTCGACCTCCCCTATCCCCTCCTTAGCAAGGAGGAGTACGGCATTAGCCGGGGGGTGGTTAAATAATAAGCCAGCTATTATTTCCTGTTCTTATCAATCCACCTTGCGGCGTCTTTTGCAAAGTAAGTAAGAAACATATCTGCGCCTGCACGCTTAATTGCGATTAGAGATTCAATCATTACTCTTTCCTCGTCAATCCAGCCGTTTTGTGCGGCAGCCTTTATCATAGCATACTCGCCGCTTACCTGGTAAGCGCATGTAGGCATTCCGAATTTATCTTTTACTCTTCTTATAATATCAAGGTAGGGACCGGCAGGTTTAACCATAACAATGTCCGCGCCCTCTTCAATATCGGTTTCAACTTCCCTTAAAGCTTCGTTGCCGTTTGCCGGATCCATCTGATGCGACCGCCTGTCGCCGAATGCAGGAGTAGATTCCGCAGCATCCCTGAACGGCCCGTAATAACCGGATGCAAATTTTGCCGCATAACTTATAATAGGAATTTTCGTATATCCGTTTTCATCAAAAGCTTTTCTGATAGCGCCTATTCTTCCGTCCATCATATCCGAAGGAGCAACAATATCGGCACCTGCTTCCACATGGGAAAGAGACTCTTTTACCAAAAGCTCAACAGTTTCATCATTTAATATTTCTTCGCCGTTTAGAACTCCGCAGTGGCCGTGAGAGGTATATTCGCACATACATACATCGGTAATAACAAGAAGATTTTTTACTTCGGCTTTTATCGCTCTTACTGCCCTTTGAATAATTCCGTTAGGGTCATAAGCCTCAGAGCCGACTTCATCCTTATGTTCCGGTATGCCGAACAATATCACTGCGGGAATGCCAAGCGATTCCACTTCTTTGCATTCCTTAACTAATTCATCAATCGATAATTGAAACACGCCAGGCATGGATTTAATCGGCTTTCTGATTTTACTGCCCGGCACTGCAAACAGTGGGTATATAAAATCATTCTTAGAAAGTTCTGTTTCCCTTACCATATCACGCACAAGCGGATTATACCGCAGGCGCCTTAATCTTTTTACAGGATAATTTGCCATTTTATTCTCCTTCTCACTGATCAATAATAATTTTCAGATTGCTACTCTTTATAAAATAAATTATACCGACAGTGATTTAATTTTATTTACTAAAATTTCCGAATTCTTAATACAATCGCCTACCGAAATTCCTCCACGGTAGTTTCCGCCTAATATTATACCGGGATTTTTTTTCTCAAACTCATCAAAATATTTTTCATGCTCAATATAACCAACGTTGTACTGCGGTATTGATTTGGGCCAATACCTGTATGATATATAGGCAGGCTCGCCGGAAATATTCATTAAGGACTCAAACTCACTTCTTACCTTTTTAAATAATATTTCTTTTTCAATGTTGCCAATTTCAGGATTTCTTGCACCGCCTATAAACAAAGTAAACCCGGCTTCATCATCCCCCGTCCGGTTAGGAAATAGAACCGAGCTCCAAATTGCGCCCAGAAAAGATTTCTTTTCCTTTGAGGGTATAAGGAATCCGAATCCATCCAGCGGCTGTCCGATAATTGCTTTTTTATAAGCCAAAAACAAAGCGAGTACCGGGGGATAATATATCTGCTCAAAATGCTTTGCCAAATTCTCATCCATTGGGCAAAACAAATCCTTTGCTGCATAAGCAGGAACTGTGGACAATAATATATCGCAATTAATTTCCTCAGAACTTCCGTTAATATTGTACTTAACTTTATAACCGGAATTTTCTTTGACTACAGAAGTAACTTCAGCAGATTTAATAACCCGCCCGCCAAGGCTTTCAGCTATAGCTTTTGGAAAGGTCTGCATACCGTTTATAAAAGAAAACATCTTCGCGCTTTGCTTGGATTTTTCAGCTCTGTTTTTTCTTTCTTTTATACTTTTAATTGTACCTATAATTAATCCGCCGTATTTTTCTTCAAGCGCATATAATTTTGGAAATGCAGATTTAACGCTAAGCTCTTCCGGATTGCCCGCATACACCCCGGCAACAAACGGATTGATTGCATAATCAAGAAATTCTTTACCCAGCCTTCTTGTAACAAAATCAGCAATACTCTCATAGTACCCGTCATTTGAACGGCCTATAAAGGGTTCTAAAAATAATCTAAGCTTTGCTTTGCCTGAGAACAATTTCGTTTTTAAAAATGCGGGCGGATTCATCGGCAGCGGATGAAGCTGGTTGTTGCGCAATATATATCTCTTATTGCCTATTTTACTGGCAAATACAATTTCCTTTTGAAGGCCGAGTTCTTCAACTAATTGGGATATAAGCGGAGTTGTATCCAGCCCGCTGTTCGGGCCGCGGTCAAACAGGTAGCCGTTTTCAAATACGCTTTCCATAGATCCGCCGGCTTCGGCCCTCTTTTCAAGAACCGTTACATCATACCCTTCTTTATTAAGAAGGTATGCCGCCGCTAAACCTGAAATACCTGCGCCAAGAACTACTATTTTTTTCATATAAGATTATTCAAATGTTGCTGTATTTACTTTATACTGTTCTTGAATATTTTGCTGTATCTTCCTTATGCTCAATATAGCCGTCAAAGTTCATGGCTATATTCCTTATAAGAAGCTTACCCATTGGAGTGACTTCAATTTTGTTGTTCTTAACGGAGACCAATTCATCTTTTTCCATTTCAGGAAGATTGCTAAGGCCCCATGCAAAATATTCTTTAAAATTTATTTTGTATTTTTCTTCTATCTGCCTGAAATCAAGCTCAAAGTTGCACATTAAATTTGTAATTACCTCGCGCCGTAAAATATCATCGTCTGTCAGCCTGTAACCCCGTGCAATTGGCAGCGCTTCATTGTTTATAGAATCAAAATATTCTTTCTCAGTCTTATAATTTTGTGCATATACATTTTGCAGCTGGCTTATGCCTGTTATTCCCATTGCATATAAGTCTGTTCCTGCATGAGTGCTGTAACCCTGAAAATTGCGGTACAGTTTCTTTTCTCTTAATGCAACGGCAAGCTCATCATCAGGTTTTGCAAAATGGTCCATGCCGATAAAGACATAACCAGCTTTTGTAAGTTTTTCAATTGTCAGTTTTAATATTTGCAGCTTTACTTCAGGCGTCGGAAGGTCTTCCGGATGAATAAGCGCCATATGCTTTTTTACCCACGGTACATGGGCATAATTAAAAACAGCTATACGGTCAGGTGAAATATCAATTGTTTTATCGAGTGTTACTTCAAATGTTTCAAGAGTTTGAAACGGCAGTCCGTACATTAAATCCAGATTTACACTGCTGAATCCAAGTTCCCTTACCCACTGTACGGCTTGTCTTGTAATATCTTCCGGCTGAATTCTGTTAGTAGCTTTTTGAACTTTTTCATTAAAATCCTGCACGCCCATACTTATTCTATTGAAACCGTTTTTTCTAAGCATTTCAAGATGTTCTCTTGTCAGTTCGCGAGGATCGATTTCGCAGCCGTTTTCGGAGTCGTCATTAATTTGAAATGACTCTTTGATATATGAAGCAAGCTCATTTATTTCATCAGGTTTAAGGTGCGTTGGCGTGCCGCCGCCCCAGTGTAATTGGGCAACTTTCCTGTCTGCAAGAATATATGTCCGCACCATGTCAATTTCTTTTTTCAGGTATTTTATATAATCTTTTACACGGTCGCGGTTCCTTGTAATAATCATGTTGCAGCCGCAAAAATAGCAGAGGGTATCGCAGAAAGGGAGATGAAAATATAGGGAAAGATCAGGTAAACCTTCCCCGTAATTAGTTTTAATTATTTCATCTAAATAATTTTCGCGTGTAAAGCTCTCGGTAAAATGCGGAGCTGTAGGATAGCTTGTATATCTTGGCCCCGGCTTATCATATTTTTTAATTTTTTCTAAATCAACTTCAAACATATCATCACCTTAAATAATTTAATCCAATCATTTATTTATCCGCATCCATTTGTACAGCGATTCGCTGAATCGCTTCTTTTATTGTACTAATTTATGTAACTTCAGTAAATTATATATTTAAGAATTATGCGCTTTTAGCATTTATTTCTTCACAATGGAACGCTTTGCTTTCTTCTTTTGCAAACTGAACCATAGCCTTTGCGTTTTCAGGATCAACATCAGGTAGAATGCCATGCCCCAAATTAAATATATGCCCGCTGCCCTGGCCAAAGGAGGAAAGGACTCTCTTAACTTCTTCCCTGATTTTTTCTTTGCCGGCATACAGTATTGGAGGGTCTAAGTTTCCCTGGAGGGCAACTTTACCGCCGGTAATTTTTTTAACTTCGCCAATATCCATTGTCCAGTCAAGCCCTATAACGTCCGCGCCTGAATTTGCAAGCGCATCTAATTTATAATGAACGCCTTTAGAAAATACAATTACGGGCTCATCTTTACGTTTAATCTGAGATATAACTTTTGATATATAATATAAAGAGAACTCCGCAAAATCATTTTGAGATAGCAGGCCTCCCCATGTATCAAATATTTGTACTGCATCAACACCGGCTTCAATTTTTGCCGATAAATAATCAGCAACAACTTTTGCAATTTTGTCTAATACTTTGTGCGCCAGTGAAGGATTGTTATATATAAATCTTTTGATATTTGAAAAATTCTTTGATCCTTTGCCCTCAACCATATATGTTAAAAGCGTCCATGGAGAACCGCTAAAACCAATAAGCGGCACCCTGCCGTTTAATGCTTTTTTAGTTAATGAAACAGCATCAAGGACATATTTTAATTTTTTTGTAACGTCAACTTCTTTCAAGTCCTTTGCGTCATCTTCGCTTCTCAACGGCTTATGAAATACCGGGCCCCTGCTCTCCACCATTTCAAAGTCCATCCCCATCGCCTCGGGAATAACAAGGATATCCGAGAAAAGAATAGCAGCATCAACATTAATAATATCAACCGGCTGGATAGTAACCAAAGCAGCAAGTTCAGGGGTGTGGCACATAGTTAAAAAATCCGCCTTTTCTCTTACCGCCCTGTACTCAGGCAAATATCTTCCCGCCTGGCGCATTATCCATACCGGCGTCCGCTCAACGGGCATTTTTTTACATGCTCTTAAAAACAAATCATTTTCGTACTTTGGTGTCATTTCTTTTATATCACTCAAAACTTACTCCGTTTAATCAATTGCTTAATTTTCTGTCTTTGCCGTTTCCCCGTAAAATTCAATTATAGCTTTAGCCAAACCGTCTATTGTATATTCAGCGGGCATAATATTAACGCGAACATTTCTATTTTCAATAGCTGCTTTTGTTGTAGGGCCTATGGCGGCTATATTATAGCCGTTAAAGTATTCTACAGGATCACTAATTTTCAGGATGCGTATATAATTTTCAAACGTGGACGGGCTTGTAAATATAAATAAATCAGGCTTGTTTCTATTTAGCATATCTATGCTGTCTTTTATTTTCTCTTCAGAAGGCAGCGATACGTTATAAACCGCGGCTGTTTTTATTTCTGCGCCCAATGCTTCAAGCCCTTCGGGTAATTCTTCCCTTCCGATTGCAGAGCGGGGAATAAATATCAGCTTTTTTGCTAAATCATAGTTTACAAGTTCTTCAATAACTCCCGTACCGCTGAATTTTTGCGGTATAATATTAACGGGGATTTTATTCTTTTCGCAAACGGAAGCTGTCTTGTTACCGACAGCAACAACCTTGGTATTTTCAAAATCAAATTTTATCTTCAGCTCATCGCATCTTCTTAAAAACATTTTTACAGCATGTGCAGATGTGAATATGAGAAAATGGATTTTAGATTTGCCGGTTACAACCGCATCAAATTCTTTCCAGCTGTCAGGTGGAACAATATCCAGCGTAGGAAAAATTATAACATTTGCACCGAGCTGCTTAAACACTTCAGCAGAATCTTTAGACTGCTCCACAGTACGGGTTATAAGTATCGTCCTGCCATTTAACGGATACATTTTTCCGTCCTTAAATCCAGAGAATATGCCGTGAAGTATAAAGTCATAAATTTTTTCCCTTTCGCTCATCATTATATCTTCACTATAGTTATTTTCAATCCCCCGGCGGATGGCGCCGTATATTCCGCCTAAAATTATATCCACAGCAAAATTCTCTTCTACCTTTCTAAAAAGGCATTCGGATTTTCCTGTTTAAATTATATCCGCAAGAATATTCCTGTAATCTTTCTCCAAAGCTGCAAGCTCAGAACATAGTTCATGTTCAGCTTTAAGAGATTCTTTCTGGTACATTAAAAAGAAACTCTTATACTTCATCATAAACATATAAAGATGAACAACAAATGAGTGTAAAGATTCCACGCTGCTTGTTTCTTCTTTTATTTTTTCTTTAAGCGAGGAAATCAGTTTTTCCATCCTTAATTTCATAATGGAGAAATATAATTCTTCCTTTGAACTGAAATAATTATATACCGTACCTTTAGCTATCGAACAAAGTTTGGCAACATCTTCCATCATAACTTCATGATAGCTTTTTTGAGAAAACAATTTGGCCGCAGAATCAATTATCTTCCTTCGCTTCTGGCTCTTTTTGTCTTCTATTTTTAATTCTTCCGTCATCAACATTAAATATTAAAATTACTGAAGTTACGCAAAAGGTTTAGATGCATATGTAGCTTTTTCAAAAGTCGTTTTTTTTCTCTAAGTGTTTCTTAGTGATCTATGTGTCTCGTATGTTAACGATTATAATATTAATTGAATTTATAAATAAATTTATTCTTGAAAAACACTGGCTTAAGGAATGGTAGAGCGTTTTGTGTCTAGATACATTCTTGTCAATGATATCGTCACTAAGAAAT
>JARLHB010000099.1 GCA_031292465.1 Ignavibacteriaceae bacterium | reverse complement strand
TGTATTGACTAAAGTACTTTTCTAATTCGTTCATTATATTTTCTTTTAGATATTTTAATTGAGCAAGAGCTTTTTGTTTTAGTTAAAATTTAACGGTTAGAAAATACAAAATTTCGTACAAATAAAGACAGCAGTGTATAAATTCTTTTTAATATAAATATATGGTTTTAACTTGGAACATTTTTTTCTATTTTTACCTTCAACTCTAAATAAAAACTTAAGTTAAAACATGCGCTGTATTATTGGGATTGATGGAGGCGGAACAAAGACCCACTGTTTAGTTACAGATATGGAAGGTAATTTTTTATATGAATGCAGCGGTGGGGCATCTAATTTTTTAGTCCAGGGGATGGAAAAAGTTTCTGAAACTATTTTCGGATTAATTGAAAATTCCAAAAAACGTTTAAATATAAATTACTCCGATATAAAAATAATACTTCTCGGTACAAGCGGCGCAGGAAGAAAAACCGATGCTGCGAGATTAGAAAAAGTTTTTACAGAATATGCCGCTAAGCAGGGCGTAGAATTTAATTGTTTTAAAGTTGAAAGCGATGCTGCAATTGCGCTGGCGGGAGCGTTCTCAGGTAAACCAGGCTGCATTTTAATTGCAGGCACAGGCTCTATATTATTTTGCAAGGATGAAGACGGCAGGATTCACCGCATAGGCGGATTCGGTAAATTACTCGGCGATGAAGGCGGCGGATACTCTATAGGAAAAAAGGGGCTTACAGAATTATCAAAAGAACTTGACGGCAGGTGCGAAACAGGTATAATTGCAAAACTCGCCTCTGAAAAATTTGGAATAACTTCCGCTGAAAAATTAATTGAAGAAGTATACCTGAATAAAATGGAGATTCCTGCCTTTGCTCCTTTAGTGCTGGAGGCAGCAGCAAAGGGAGATACAGAAGCATTAAAAATATTAGACGAAGAATCTGAAGAATTAGTACTGCATGTTATGGCTATGATAAAGAAGGCCGGTAATTCGGCTCTTAACGTTGCATTTATAGGCGGACTGATAAATAATGACAATATTTACTCAAGAACTTTGCGGAAGAAGATGCTTCTGGAAATTTCTGATATCAACATTAAAGTGCCTGATTATTCCCCTGCAATGGGCGCAATACTAATGGCAAAAGAAATACTAAACTCTAGCTTTATCTGACCTCTTTTCTCTTTAACATGACAAAAACGTATTTGAATGGAATTCATTAATTGCCTTAATTAAGAAAATAATTATGATTGAAGAAAAAAAAGCTGTAAGAAATCCATGGGCGTGGGTTCCATCATTATACTTTGCAGAAGGTATTCCATATACCATTGTAATAGTTATTTCCGGCCTTTTCTATAAACAGATGGGGCTCTCAAATACTGAAATTGCATTATATACAAGCTGGTTTTACCTGCCCTGGGTTATTAAGCCATTATGGAGCCCGTTTGTTGATATACTTAAGACTAAGCGTATCTGGATAGTTTTAATGCAATTAATTATTGGCGCAGGGCTTGGAGGTCTCGCATTTACTATCCCTCTTTCAAACTATTTCAGGTATTCAATATTATTTTTCTGGCTCATTGCATTCAGTTCTGCAACCCATGATATAGCCGCCGATGGTTTTTACATGCTTGGACTCTCACAAAAGGACCAGTCTTTATTTATAGGCATCAGAAGCCTTTTTTACAGGCTGGCAATGATAAGCGGACAAGGGGGATTAATTGTATTAGCGGGCTACCTTCAAACGAGAATGCAGAGTATTCCCAAAGCATGGTCATATACATTCTTTGTACCGGCACTGCTATTCATAATATTATTTATCTATCACAATTTTATTTTACCTCATCCGAAGATTGATACAAATGTGGTAGTAAATAAGTCCAAAGATTTTTTCATAACATTTGTCACTTTCTTCAAAAAAGAAAATATCCTTCTAACCCTTACTTTTCTATTAATATACCGGCTTGGTGAATCTCAATTACTTATGATAGCTAAACTTTTCCTAAAAGACACTGTAGCTAAAGGAGGCCTTGGCCTGCCTATAGAAGAAATCGGAATTGTTTACGGCACAATAGGATTAATAGCGCTTATATGCGGTGGAATTCTTGGCGGTTACCTTGCCTCAAAGGGAGGCTTAAAAAAATGGATCTGGTGGATGTTTGCGGCAATAAATATTCCGCATATACTTTATATTTATTTGGCATACGCACAGCCTTCTAATTTATTTATAATTAATTTATGCATAGCCGGTGAACAGTTCGGCTATGGCTTTGGGTTTACCGCTTACATGCTCTATATGATTTATGTTTCGGAAGGCAGTTTCAAAACTGTTCACTATGCAATATGCACAGGCTTTATGGCATTAGGCATGATGGTTCCGGGAATGTTCAGCGGCTGGCTTCAGGAGGCTTTAGGCTACAGGCACTTTTTTATATGGATATTCATTACAATGATACCGGGTTATTTTATTATTAGAGCATTAAAAATTGATCCTGATTTCGGCAGAAAAACAGACAACTGATTCTTTGACTGCTGACATATAAAAATACTTTTTGTAAATTTATATAAATGGATTAAAACTATTATCCGTATTTAGATATAACGTTAAACATAATCAGGAAAGTGTAACAAATATTTATGAAGCATTTTTTAATTAATATTACTTATAAAGTTGATTTAACAAAAATTGATGAGATTCTTCCTGAACACAGAAAATTTTTACAGGAAGGTTATGATAAAGGATTACTTTTATATTCCGGCCCGCGCAATCCGCGTACAGGTGGAATAGTTTTGGCACGCGCAGAATCCGCGGAACAAATTAAAGCGCTTTTTGATAAAGACCCTTATAAAATTACTAATACCGCAGATTATGAATTTGTAGAGTTTAACCCGGTAAAAAGCCAGCCCTTCATTGATGAATGGATTAAAGGTTAACTTTCACAGTTTACTCAATTTTCTTTTGTTTTGCAAGAAAATCATCTTAACCCGGCTGATAACCGGGTTAAGATGAGCGCTGTTTCACTCTAATACAAAATACCCGCTAAAATCTCATAATAATATTTCCAGTTAAACAATTATTTATCTAATATATGGTGCAGCCTTTTTTTGTTGAAATTTTCAATGTTTTTGAGGCCGCTAATGTTAAGAATTTATGGAACGGTAGTTGTTTAACTACTACAAAAATCAGATAAGAGGTCCTATATGCCGACGAAGGGTACAATGACAAATAAGACACTGAACACTGTAATAGTGGACGATGATATGCAGGCGAGAAAATTTCTCGGGATATTGCTGAAGAAATTTCCTGAAGTTAAAGTAGTTGGGGAAGCTTCTAACATAACATCCGCATTAGATATAATAAAAGAAACCAAACCTGACAGCATCTTCCTGGATATAAGGCTTGGTGCAAATACCGGTTTTGAACTGATTGAAAAAATAACACACAAAGCTAAGGTTATTTTTATAAGCGCTTATGATGATTATGCACTGCGCGCCTTTGAAGTTAATGCGTTAGACTATTTGAAAAAGCCGATTGAAAAAGACAGGCTTGCAATAACTGTTTCAAGGCTGCTGGCAATTAAAAACAGTAACGGTAAAATTGATCCATTGAATCCCGATATTATAAAAAAATTATCAGAAGATAATGATGAGAAAGTTGCCATTCCGGAAAAACGAACCCATAAAATTGATTTTGAACTTTATGATAAAGAAGATGATGAAGAATCCGACAGTACGGAAATTGATGACGATA
>JARLHB010000098.1 GCA_031292465.1 Ignavibacteriaceae bacterium | reverse complement strand
TTTGAACCTGTTGAGAAAAAGCTCATTTCTTCAGGTAAAGCTGCGCCTTCATACTTTTGGGGATTGACGACCTTGTAGAAAGGTTCATTCCCTTCTATGCCTGCATAATATCCATTCTGCCATCCCGGTGTGTGAGATGTTAACGTAAAATGGAAATAATGCTCGCCCGTTTGCGGGTACTCCGGGCCTTCCGCATGGCAGCTTCTTCTTGATGCAATTAATAAAGGCTGAATAATCTGCTGTTTCACCGGGTTATTTGTCGGATCTATGTAATCAACTACACCCGCGGATGAACTAATTGTTACTCCAAGACTGCTGCTGCTTGCGCTTATCCAGTTCTCAATACCTCTGGGGTGAACATCTTTGCAAGGCACAATATACCTTTCGCCAGCGGCGCCTTCAAGTTCATCTTTACCTACATTTACAACTCCAAACGGAACCTGATATGACACCTGCCCGTCGTTCATATTTAACGGGAATGCCATTCTGTATTCACGGAACATAACCCCTTCCCAATTTAGAATTGCCACATTGAAATCAATTCTTTTAATGTCGCTAAAAAGAATTATCTCTTCTTCAATAATTGCATTTTTTATCTGCTGCCTGAATTTAACAGAAAAATAGACTTCATTTTTCATGACCGGCTGCCATGCAATTGTGTAATTAGATGTTTTGTCAAAACCTTCCATTGTGGGATGCTGAATATCTGCAAATTCACCTGCGTCTTCACCAACAGACTTCATTGTAAATATCTCACCGCCGTAAAATTTAGATACGTCCAGCAATTCCTGTTTTAATTCCTTATCATAAATTCTTTTTATGCCTTTATTGCAAAGTTCAATCTGATAATACTTATTCTCAATAATTGATGCGGTCTCAATTTTTTTCGTCTCATTTTTATTCTTATCAGGTTTTATATAAAATGTTTTATAACCAATAGAAGGAACAGCGTCAGCTACAAACTCAATGGTCGCCGATTTTACACAACCGTTTTTATAGTATTCCGGATCAGTAACCGAACACTTTATTTCTTTCCGGCCTGCATTAAATAATCTAATTCCTTTTGCATATCCTTCATTAAACTGCATATTATATTTTGCAGGTATATTCCTCGTAAAGCCCAAACTATTAAATATGACTATAGGGATGCCTTTCTTTTTATCTGTTTTAATATTTGAAGCGATTGAATTAAGGGCATCTTTTACAATCCGTTCCCCCTGATTTTGAGCATATAAAAACTTGTCCTTAAATAATGCGTCTGTTACTTCCCCGCCTTTGCCGCCCCACCCGTGGTCGGGATAAATCTTAGCCTCCCATGCTTTATTCAATTCTTCTGCAGGATAGTCAGATATATCATTTTCAATCATGGCTTTTATGGAAGAGAATTTTTCCGCGGCAGTTAAAAGCATATCGCCTTTCCTGCTTGCATCGAGAGCAGCCTTATGAGACGGATGCTGAATATAAAGCCAGACTGCAGGCCTCTCGCCTCTTATTGAGGGAATATTATCAGCATTTGCTGTAAATGAATTAAGGCATTCAACTGCTGTTGCAACTTTTATTGGAGGCAGAATAACTTCTTTCTTAATTCCATCCTGATCTATTTCTTTTATTGCAGACCATCTTTCTATTAAAGGAGAATAGTCTTTTGCCGGACTCATATCCGAATCAGAAAGTATAGGTAATGCGGCTGGTTTATTCCCTGAAAAATATTTTTCCCATTTCAGGCTGTTTTCTGCAATAGCAGAAGCCGCCGCAAAGAAATCCTTTGTAAGGTAAAGCATTGCATTGCCGTAATGCCCCGGTGTATATGTAGTTATAAAAGAGCCATCAGGGCTGTACCAATTGTAAATGCCCTCTTCAAACCTGCTTATAAGTAAATATTTAGTTCCTGCTTTCTTTGCAATCTGAGGCATCTGCAAAGTTCTGCCTGGCACATCAACATTCCAGTAAACTTCCGGGTTATATTCAAACTCTTTTTGCAGCCATCGTGCACCTAAATAAAACTCTCTTACAAGCGATTCTCCCGAATACATTTCTTCATACGGCATATTATATGTTGAGCCGCATGTAATCTGTCCGCCCTGAAGCAATTTTTTAATACCTTCTTTTTTATCGGGATGGCGTGCAACAAATTCCTTCAGCATAAGGGCATCTTCAATATCAAACCGGTAGCTGGAGTCGGCCATAGCTTTTTTCAACAAGGGCGCAATAAGCATTGTATCCCTGTCGATAATACATTTTTCAGGCGTGTCCATCCAGGCAATATCCTGATGGCTTGAGTTCATCAGATAAATTGTCCCCGTTGCCATTTTTGATTCGGCAATTTTTTTTATTGAATTAGCTACATAAGGAGCGAATGAACGCGATACATTAATAATTATTTTATTCCCATCTTTTTTAACATATACTCTTTGCACTGCATCATTAATAATTTTATCGCCTGATTCTGCTTTTGTTATTTCATCAAAATTCAGCAATTCTCCAAGGCTATCAGCAAGAATAAATTTCTTTATTTCGTCGGTTGAATTAAAATCAATTTTCATTTCCGCATTATTATCAGAAGTACTAAACGCTACCGGCTGTTTTCCTCTAACTGTTTCATAAACCAGCCCCTTCTTAGACATCAATGCAGGAGCGTCTATAAGAATTTGTTTATTATCCTTATCGACTGTTACGGTAAGTTCAATATTATTTTTTACTGTTTCGAGCAATGCTTTTACTGCATCTTTTGCTTTATATATAATCCACCAGCTGCTGCTGTTTGCAGGAGATGCAACAAGAGTTATTTTAACCGGACTGCCGGGAGTGCACCATTTAACGGGTATCTGAAGCTGCATAAAACCGTGTGCATCATTAAACCTGTCAAGCTCGCATGCATCAAAAGATAATGCTCCGCTGTCAGCATTTTCTATTCTCCAATTTGTTTTTTTCGTAAATGGAACTTCAAACCTTTTAACATCATTAACGTATAAGTCAACTTTCAATCCTGGATCATCAACCATATTCAGCGCTGCAATCCACATAAAAGAAACCATAGGCTCCGTATACTGCTCCGGGATTTTAGAAGTGTACCATTCTGCTTTATTTAGACTTTCCCGGCATCTGATTAAAAGAGCCTCTGAAACGTCATCCCTTAATGAATAATAAGTAAAATCATTATAACCTATGCTTCTATCAAAGCCTTCAAGAGAAGCGCCTGCTTTATTGCTTATCTCCAGCATAGCAGAATATTTTTCCAATACCTGGCCTTTAACTTCCGCAAAGGCCAAACAGGCAATTATTATCAGTAATAACTTCTTAGCATTCACCGGAATTCCTCCAATGTAAGATTATTTTGTAAAGCGAATCGCTGATTCGCTTCTTTTGTGGAACTAAAACTATGTGCCAATTTGCGAAACTATAGTTACTTATCAGAACAAAATAGTAAAATAAACAAATAAAATCCGTAATAATTCCGGCATATTTTTCTGAGTAATTCATCTATATTGCCAGACTGTGAATATGTAAAAAAAATGTTAAATTATATTTAAGTTTTTCCTTAAATTTATCTATGAGTTTTTCTTCTGCAAATACCGAACCGGAATGGCTGACAAGAAAAGCCAGGATTGATGTAAAGCTTAACGCACTCAATCCGAAATGGGAAGTAATCAGGTATAAACCTACACTTGATTTTACATCTCTTACAAACCATGCAGTTGAAGAGTATCCTACAAATAACGGCCCGGCAGATTATGCTTTATTTGTTAATGGAAAACTGTTGGGAATATTAGAAGCAAAAAAAGTTTCAACTGATCCTAAAAATGTTCTTGAACAGGCTAAGAGATATTCACGGGGAATTATAAATCCTGAAGGCAACTGGAATGAATACGGCGTTCCGTTTCTATTTTCATCAAATGGAGAATTCATCTGGTTTATTGATGTAAGGAACCCGTTAAATTTATCCCGGAATATTTCAAATTTTTATACGCCGTCTGCGCTTGAGGAATTATCCAATAGTACGGAGATTACTCTGGAAACATTTGAAAAACTTAAAGTAGAAAATCACCGGTTACGTTATTACCAGCAAAATGCAATAACTAATATTGAGACTGCTATTGTAAACCGGCAGCGTAAGATGCTGGTAGCAATGGCAACCGGTACAGGCAAAACCTTTACTCTTGTTTCTCTCATATACAGATTGTTAGAGACTAAACATTTCAAAAGAATTCTTTTCCTTGTTGACAGGAGAGCCCTTGCAGCCCAGGCGGTTGTGGAGTTTATGTCTTTTTCTACGCCTAAAGGCAATAAGTTCAACCTGGAATATGAGGTTTACAGCCAGCGTTTTAAGAAAGAAGATTTTGACGAGAATGATAAATTTGATCCGGGCATACTTCCCAACGAATACTTAACACATCCCGATAAGACAAAAACATTTGTGTACGTCTCAACTATCCAGCGTATGACCGTTAATCTTTTTGGTTGGGAAAAAGCCTTTGAGCAGGATCCGGGCGATCCGGATTATGAAGAAGGAACAGAAAAATATGA
>JARLHB010000097.1 GCA_031292465.1 Ignavibacteriaceae bacterium | reverse complement strand
GAGTTGCAAGTACGAAGAAAGGCTCTGATAACGTATAAGTTACCCCTGCAATCGTAACTTTATGCTCCTGCATAGCTTCAAGCAGGGCCGCCTGAGTTTTAGGCGGAGTCCTGTTAATTTCATCTGCAAGAATTACATTTGAAAAGATAGGGCCTGATATAAACCGGAAATCTCTTTTCTTTGTAACCGGGTCTTCTTCAATAAGTTCGGTTCCGGTAATATCGCTCGGCATAAGATCGGGAGTAAACTGAATCCTGTTAAACTTTAGATCCAAGACTCCGGCAAGGGTTTTAATAAGCAAAGTTTTTGCAAGGCCCGGAACGCCTACAAGCAGGCAGTGCCCGCGTGAAAAAAGTGAAATTAATAATTGATCAATTATATCATTCTGACCAATTATAACTTTACCGATCTCGTCTTTTATGCTTTTTACTGCATCATTTAACTTTTCTACCATTTGTACGTCATTTGATACAGCTTCACTATTTTTCAATATCGTCCCTTCAAATCTTTATTTTAGAAATTCAGGCTCATCTCAATACTTACAGCATTACTTTCCAGTATATTCTGTCTTTCAGTTTCTTTATCCATGCATCATACAATTTTTGTTTCTTGTATTGGTCAGCCAGCTTTTTTATTTCCGGGTAGTCAGTGTCAAGGCCGGCGGTATGCTGGGCAATCCTTTTCTTAACAAGAATTATATGATAGCCATAGTTGTCTTTGCCATAATCAATCCGCTTAGGAAAAGAAATATCGCCTTCTTTCATCTTACTTATAACATCCAGCATGTTCTGATCAAGCTGGCTCATGAAGAAAGTGCCAAGATCGCCTCCGTATGGTGCAGTTTCTTTATCTTCGCTGTACTTTTTAGCAAACTCTTCAAAAGTGCCCTTCTTCTGAGCAATGCTATCTCTCAAATTTGTCAGCAGCTCAATAGAGCTTAAGTCAGCCTGATCGCCTTTTTTAATTTTTATAAGTATGTGCCTTACATGAATCTTGTCACCCCTTCTGTCTATCATTTGTATAATATGAAACCCGACAGGAGATTCAACAATATCAGACAAGGCGCCTTTGTTCAGGGCAAAAGCCGCTGCTTCAAATTCAGGGTAAAATACTCCTTTTCCAACCCATCCTAAATCTCCGCCTTCAGATGCGCTTCCCGGATCTTCGGAATATTTTTTTGCAAGCTCGGAAAAGTCTGCACCTTTCTTAATTGAATCAAGAATAGACTGGGCAAGAATTTTGTATTTCCCTTTCATCTTATCAGTTATTTTAGGATTAATGAAGATGTGGGCAACATTTATCTTTTCCGGTATTACACCAATACTGTCTTTATAAGTGCTGAAGAAACTTTCAACTTCCATGCGTGTAGCGTCAACATCGCCGAATTTTTTTTCTTCCATGCGCTGAACCAAAATCTGTTTTCTTACTGGCTCATCAAGAGTACGCTTTATTTTTTCAAGGCTCATCCCGTATAGCTGTTCAACTTTTTCCTTAGAACCATATTGCTGAATAAAATAATTTACCTGGTAATCAATTCTTTGGTTTACTTCTTCATCAGTAACCTGAACAGAATCCAGCAAAGCCTGTGCATAAGCCAGTTTTTCTTCAATCATCTGGTTCAATATCTGCGCCTGTAAACCCGGCATATCGGAGTCAACTTTCTTTTGTGCCGCCATAAGCTTAACCTGGTAGTCCAGTTCGCTTTGCAGAATTATTTCATTATCTACTACTGCAACAATACGGTCAACTTCCTTCTGGGCAAATACAAAACTGCTTGTTAGTAATAGAAGAAATACAAAAAATTTAAATTTCATTTTTATACCTAATTTCTTATTTCTATTTCGTCTTTTGAATATAACTCTCTTATATAGCTTTTCATTAAGTCTTCTTTCTTCTGCGCAATCAATCTCTTTTCAACAAAAGGCTTTAACAACTGGAACGGCGGAACTGAATCCTTAACAAATTTTTGAACTTCCTGAACTATGGAAAAACTTTTTTCCGGCTCTGTATTTATTACAATACTAACTTCGCCCGGGTTCAGGCCCAATACTATCCTTAACAATTGTGCCGGGTGAATTTCATAATCATACAACAATTCATTCGAACCGGACATGATTATTGAATGATCATTTTTAAAAGCATTCATTGCTTTTCCCCAATTGCTTTCCTGCACCATAGTCCTGAACCTTACAGCCTTATCTTCATCATTAAAGGTAACGCGGTTTATCAGGTAAGAATCATAAGCACTGATAAACTCATCTTTGTGCCGGTTGTAGAAATCTTCCAGCTCTTCAGGTTCACAGGTAACTTTTTCGTCTTCATAATATTTTTGAAGCAGCATTGAAGCAGCAAGTTCTCTTTTTGAGTTCTCAATTAAACGGTTAAACTCGCTTTCCTTAAGAATACCTTTTTTCAATGCTTCCTGATACATTACCTCTTTATTAATCCAGTTTCTTATAATTTCATTTTTATAAAAATTAGAGGTGCTGTTTGTATCAATCATTTTTGCCAAATCACTTTTGGTCAAATATGATTTATTTACCCTCGCAACAAAATCTGTCTGCGGGGAATTTTTGCCGCATCCTCCTAAAAAGGATGCGGCGGTTAATATTGCTATGATCCACTTAATTGGACTTAAATACCTGATCAAGTTTGTTGTAATCTATTTTCGGATTGTATTGAGTATGTAAAGTATCGATATATTCTTTTTCTAATTTTTTGCTTTCATTTTCCTGATAAGCGCTTGAAACTTCGGCTTTAGCTTCGTCGAAAGATTTTAAATGCGCCGGATCTTTTGAAACAAGATATAAGATAGAATAACCTTCGGAATTTCTTGTAGGTTTAGAATAATCTCCAGGCTTTTCAAGCTTATTTGCTTCCGAAGCAAGTTCTGAAGAACCAATTTCCTGCAGGCCCCAATTTCCGTTTTTATCTTTTAGTTCCATACGTTCTGTATATTTACCTGCAATTGAATCAAATATTGCGCCTTTTGTCAACAGTGAATAATAATATTTAATGGCTGAATCGCTTCTTGAAAATATCTCAGAATAATTTACTCTGTCTGACCATTTATAATCATTTTTTGTCGCTGTATAATAGTCATTAAGTTTTACCGAATCGATTTTCACCTTATTCCATACTTCATCTTCCTGTATCTTAAAGATATAAATCCCATTTTTGTAGTTAGTCATCAATGTAGCAAATTCCGGATCGGTTTTGTCAAAATTCAATGCCTCTTGTTCAAGTGCAACATCATTGCTTATCTTTTTCAAGACATCCTTAAAAAGATCCGGAGAAACTTTATGATTTGCATATTCATGCTTGTCTGAAAGTCTCTGAAGAAATTCACCGACTGTTACGGATTCCCCTGTGTATGAAAACAAAGTACTGTCTTTTACATTATCATATTTAGGGTTAACATCACCAACTTTGCCGGTATCAATATTAGCGAGAAGATAGCCAAAAACTCCATCATTTAATTTATACTGATATTTGTTTTTCAAACCGGTAGCAAGCGTATCATAATCTAACTGATAATTTGCAGCCTGATATATTTTTTTCAGATTATCTTTATCTTCATCAAATGCAGGATAAGGTTTTTTACCGGTGAGTTTTAGTATATGGAATCCATATTTGGTCTGAATAACCGGTGTTAAATCGCCAATATTTTTAAGATTAAATAATGGCTCAGTAATTTCTTTAATTATTCTTCTTATGCTGATATAGCCAAAGTCACCGCCTTTGGGTTTAGTTGCAACGTCATCCGAATATTTTACTGCTACTTTTGCAAAATCAACGCCGGATTTTAATTCAGTTACAATGCTGTCCATTTTAGTCTTGGCAGCCAATGTATCGGGCTTGCTGTTAGGAGAAGACATATAAGCAGCCATAATATGGCTGGCTCTTACTTCAGTAACGCGTGGCCTTTTATCTGTAACCTTTATTATATGATAACCATATCTTGTGTGAATGACTTTAGGATAAACCTGGCCGGGTTCAAGTGAATAGAAGGCATCTTCAAATTCCTTTGGAAGATCTCCTGCAGTAGCGTAAAATATATCACCACCACCTTTTGCTGAATAAAGATCTTTAGAATACTTCTCAGCAAGTTTTTCAAAGCTGGCTCCGTTTTTAATACTGTCCAGAATGCTGTTTGCTAATTTCTCAGTAAAAAGGTCTGGCTTTTTTTCTTCCTTAAACATGATATGGCTTACTCTGTATTCCCATTTACGCCTTTCATATAATTGATGAATTGCGGGATCAACAAGTTCCTTATCAAGTAAATATGAAACTCCGACTTTCTTTTTATAATCTGTTAATTCTTTCTGAAGCACCGGGTCCTTATCATATCCTTTTGAATAAGCATCCTGCAGCTTCATTTGAAAATCAACGTACAAATCAAGGAAGCTTTTTAATTTGGATAAACTATCTTTTTTAGCAACTTCGTAACTGCCTACATTGTTTACATAAGCATTTTCAAAATCTTTTACTGTAATTTTCTGGTCTCCAAATTTTGCCAGTACAGCTTGTGAGGATTCTGATGCGCAAGAGTTTAAAATCAGCGCCAAACCAAAGGTAAGAACAACTGCAACCCGTAAAAACATTTAGTATGTCTCCTATTAAAAATAAGTTAAATTTAGCTGGTTATTTTAGTTATAGAGTATGTGAAAATCAAGGTAAATTGACAAATCATATTGATTATAAACAATATATTATATCCGGAACCGATCAAAATATAACACAAACAAACTTTTTGCTGTTATTAATTGGAAAATTACAAAATTCAGCTTTTATTTTACCCTGGCCCCGCTTTTCACCAAATCATCGGCCGATAAGATTTTCAACCCGCCTTTTTCATCTTCGGCTGCCAGAATCATTCCCTGGGATTCCATCCCCATCAGTTTTGCAGGCTTAAGGTTAGCGACAACAACAACTTTTTTATTCAATAAATCTTCGGGTTTATAGCTTTTTGCAATACCTGCAATAATCTGTCTTTCTTCATTTCCAATTCTAACTTTCAATTTTAAAAGCTTTTCACTCTTTTCCAACTTTTCGGCAGATAATACTTCTGCTACCTTTAATTGGACTTTCATAAAGTCGTCAAATGTTATCTGCTCATCCTGTTTAGGCTCTTCTTTTATTGCTGTTTTATTAAGCTGCTGCATTTGTTTCTCTATTACTTCATCTTCAATTTTGGGGAATATAATTTCTACTTTGCCAAGTTTGTGACCCGGTACAAGGTTTTCTCCTCCGCATTTATGCCATTCGGTTATTTCCGCATTAAGCATACTAAATATCTTATCTGAAGAAAACGGTATAACAGGGCTAAGCAGTTCGGCTAATGTATAAATTGCCTGCAGGCAAATGTTTAAAGTAGATGCACATTTCTCCTTATCCTGTTTAACCGATTTCCACGGTTCGGAATCGTTAAAATACTTATTCCCTGCACGGGCTAAGTTCATAGCTTCAAGAACGCCGTCTCTTATCTTATAGGATTCGAAAAGTTTTGAAACCTTTGCCGGGTATTCGGCTATCAGGTTTATCATTTCGGTATCAATATCATCTAATTTCCCTTTAGACGGAACTTCCCCGGAAAAGTGCTTATTTACAAATGTAAGTGTACGATTTATAAAATTACCAAGAATATCTGCAAGCTCGCTGTTATTTCTTAATTGAAATTCCTTCCAATAAAAGTCAGTATCCCTTGTTTCAGGAAGATTAGCAGCAAGAGTGTATCTTAGCGGGTCCGCCGGGAAGAGTTTAAGAAAATCAATTACATCTATACCCCAATTTCGGCTCTTAGAGAACTTTTTACCTTCAAAATTAAGAAATTCATTCGCCGGTATATTCTGTGGAAGGACGTATTTTTCTCTCTCGCCATCATTCCAGGCCATTAAAAATGCCGGGAAAATAATACTGTGAAAGACGATATTATCTTTACCTATAAATGGTACATATTTAGTATTAGTATCCTGCCAGTATTTGCGCCATAAATTTTCATCACCTTTATTTATAGCCCATTCTTTTGTTGAAGAAATATATCCCAGAACTGCCTCAAACCAGACATAAAGTACTTTCCCTTCATTTGAGTCTAACGGCACTTTTATCCCCCAGTCAAGGTCTCTGGTTATAGCTCTGTCGCCCAGGCCGTCTTTAAACCATCCCCGGCAATAATTAAGAACATTTTCTTTCCAGCCATATTGCCTGTTCATCTCATTTATATATTCTTCCAGCCTCTTTTGATACCTGCCTAACGGAAAATACCAATGGGAAGTTTCTTTTAATACGGGATTTTCTCCGGTAATTTTGCTTTTAGGATTTTTTAATTCTGTAGGCTGATATAATGCGCCGCAGTTTTCACATTCGTCACTTCGGGCTTCTTCATAACCGCAATTAGGGCAGGTACCTTCAACATACCTGTCGGGTAAAAACATTTTAGCTTTTTCATCATAAAATTGCAGGGATTTTTTCTCAACAAGTACATTCCTTTTGTAGAATTCAAGGAAAAACTCCTGCCCGGTAGCATGATGGATCGGAAGGCTTGTGCGTGAGTAATTGTCAAAGCTCATCCCGAATTTTTCAAAGGCTTCTTTATTAAGGTTGTGATAGCGGTCAATAATTTCTTTAGGCTTTACGCCCTCTTTATCTGCACTTATGGTAATAGGAACGCCATGTTCATCGGAGCCGCCAATAAACACAATATCGTCTCCATTTAATCTTTTATACCTTACATAAATATCGGCCGGTAAATAAGCGCCGCTTAGATGGCCTAAATGTATCGGCCCATTAGCATACGGCAAAGCAGCAGTTACTAAAACTTTTTCTCTCGACAATGTTAACCCAAGTATATTAAAAAAACGTCAGTAAATATACGTATTTTTTATAAAGGAATTAATCATAAATATTTGTGGGTTGCCGGGAAAGCGGGCTTTTAGGCAGGGATAGAAAGAACAGGGTTGTTGTTTGTCGCCGCAATTACATGGAAATTCATAAATTTCGTCTTCAATAAAGAAGCTTCACGTATACCATCAAACAACAACCCGTCAGACATTAATCAAATAACAACTACAGTACCAGTTCATTTCTTTTGCCCCCTGGTATCAATTTATTATTCTAACCCGTCTGTGAATTAGATCTGGATTATAAAAATATCTTGTGCACTTCGACCTCCCCTTAATCCCCTCCTTAGCAAGGAGGGGAGCGGCTTCAGCCGGGGGTGGTTAAAACATTAGCAATCTCTATATAAGTTCATTTAATATGTTGTATTTATATCTTTTTCTATTTCACGCAATTGGTTGTTCTATTAATATTATTAATCGTAATTTTGATTAAAAAGTTTAGCGCGGTTCGCGGCAGGTAAATAGTGTTTAATTTTACATAATATTTTTTACAATTACCGGTAAATTTCACCAATTCACCGATTTTTTATTTTCTGGTGAATATAATTCTGTTAGTTTTACTACAGAAAAAATAAACATATTTCCGAAAAGGTGATTAAATGAATAGCGAATATCATAATAATACGGGTTCCCGGAGTCTTTTGGGAACAATTATAATAATTATCGGCGCTTTATATCTATTAAGAACACTTGATTTTATTAACTTAAACGTAACGCATATATTTTTCTCCTTCCCATTCATTTTATTTGTAATTGGAATTATAATTTTAATAAACTCAGGCAATAAAATATTTGGCCTTATACTTGCTTTTATTGGAGCCGTATTCCTTTTACCCCGTGTCTTCCCGAATATAGAGTTAAACAGTGATATAATATTCCCCGTCCTTATTATAGCTTTTGGCATTCATATTTTATTTAAACGAAGAATACATTCATGCCATAATTATTCCAAACACTGGGAAAAAGTTGTAGATGAAAAACTGAACCAGGAATCTAAAAATTCTAATAATTGGGAATACAGAAGATGGAAAACCAACGACAAAGACTATATAGATGATATTGCCATCTTCGGCGGCGGGCATAAAACTATTATTTCAGATAACTTCAAAGGAGGCAATATTACTGCCATTTTCGGCGGCTCAGAAATTGATCTTACACAATGCAAGTTAGCTGAAGGCGATGTTATAATAGATGCCATCATGATATTCGGCGGAACAACCATTATAATTCCAAAAGAATGGAATGTAAGAGTAAATATCACACCTATTTTTGGGGGATTTTCAAATAAAGTTTTCCGTAACCCGGGCACACCCATAGATACAACAAGGACATTAGTTATAAAAGGAGTCGCAATTTTAGGCGGCGGTGAAATTAAATATTATTAAACAAATAAAAAATGTTTTCTAACCCAATTCTAAACAGCAGAAGGAATTTATACTTATATGCATTCGTATGGCTGTTAGTTTCTTCATTCTACCTTCTTATATTAACTGCGGGAGAAAAAGTAAAAATAGATATAGCGGCAGTTGACATTTTATTTATCTTCCTTTTATTCAGTATAGGAATTTTCCTGTGGTATCCGGCTTCATTTTTAACGCCTGATAATTACAAACCGTCTAAAATTTTTGTCAGCCATCTTTTAGGAAGCGCCTTTTCTACAGTTAGTTGGCTGATTATAGGCTATATCTTTGTTTCTATCTTTCTGCCTTCCTCCAGCGGATTCTTCGATTTTTTTTACAACACTTTAGTATGGCGTTTTATTACCGGATTGCTGTTTTATTTCCTGCTTATTTCATTTTACTATATAATTATCTATTACAGAACCCTGCAGGAAAAGACATTAAAGGAAGCGGAGTTAAAGAATT
>JARLHB010000096.1 GCA_031292465.1 Ignavibacteriaceae bacterium | reverse complement strand
ATAAATCTGGAATTACTTGAAGAATATCTTAGTAATTCAAAATCCAGCACGCCAAAATTCATGTATGTTACGCCGAATTTTCATAACCCGGCTGGCATACTTTACACTGAAAAAAGGAAGAGAGATTTAATCCAGGCTATACGGAAATATAATTTCCCGCTTATAGAAGATGACGCATACGGAGAATTATATTTTAATGAAGAAGCCCGCAAAAGATCTGTGCCTATGAAAGCAATATATGAAAATGAAATTCCTATTTGTTATCTCGGTTCATTTTCAAAAATACTCGGCCCGGGATTCAGGCTGGGATGGATGCTTGTACCGCCAGAGGTTTATCAGAAAGCTGAAATGTGCAAGCAGTCTTTTGATGCCTGTTCGCCAAATTTTACACAGGTGCTTGCAAATGAATTCTTAAAAAGCGGCAGGCTTGAAAAATATGTTGCCGGTCTGCGTACTATATACAAAAGGCGTAAAGATACCATGGTTGCCGCTATCAGGAATTATTTTCCTGAAGAAGTAACCTGGGTTGAGCCGCAGGGCGGTTTTTACATGTGGATAAAAATACCTTCACAGCTTAACCTTCTTTCAATACTTAAAACCTGCATTGAAAAAGGGACGGTATTTGTCGTGGGCAAAGCTTTTGATCCCGAGGGCGTGGATAACAGCCATTTCAGATTAGCCTATTCCCATACTCCCGAAGATAAGATTGAAAAAGGAATAAAAATATTAGGTGATACTTTAAAGGAAGCGATGAAGAGGTAGATATTTAAGATTGAACTATTAAAAGATTTAAAAATTTAAATATCGAAATATTTAAAGGATTTTATTTGGCATGGTAAATAATTTCGCAAATAAGATTCGGTAACATACGGGGAGATATTAAATGAAAAAGTTTTTTCCGGTTCTAATAATATTATCTGCTCTCTTTTTATACGGATGTAATACTATATCCTATTACGCAGATTATAAAATATCCCTGTTTCAGGTGGAACGGCCGATGAAAGCTGTTCAGGTATATGGTAACCCCAGAATAGACGATGTTTTTAATGATGCGAAATACAAATATTGTTTTGAGGATAGCCTGATAAAAATATCAATGTCCGCAGACAGCAGGCAGATTATTTTTTTATTTGCAAACAAAACTAATCAGACTATTAAAATTCCCTGGGATGAAGCAGCTTATGTGGATGAAGATGGTTTTAGCCACAGAGTAATTCATTCGAGTATAGATTTTGCCGATAAAGAAAAGCCCCAGCCTCCATCGGTTATTGTGCGCAAAAGCCAGATGGAAGAATCCATAATTCCTACGGATTTTGTTAAATGGATTGATTCCGGCGGAGAGCATTCATCCCCCTATTGGAATGTAGAGCCGTTTTTAGTTGAGAATATTGCCGGCAAAGGCAGTAAAGAAAATATTTATGCAACACAGGCAGACTTTTTAAATGCAGTTAAACTGAACATAGGCAAAGAATTCCAGGTATTACTGCCTCTAGAGGTTAAAGATGTTACTTATGAATATATCTTTACATTTAAAGTCGATGATGTAAAAGTAAATAAAAAATAAGACTGGTACCCGATTGTTAATCGGGTGTACTTATTTTATATTTCATGTATTAATTTTGTTCAATACAAGGGCGCTTGGCTCAGCTGGTTAGAGCGCTTGCCTCACACGCAGGAGGTCAGTGGTTCGAATCCACTAGCGCCCACGATACTCTTTCAAAACATCTTGTTTTGAAGGTTTTTTATTTCCCTGTTTCAGCTCATGACAAAAATATTCACTATTTTCCATTAACTTTTTGTTTTTAAACTACTTCGGTCTAATATAAAAAAAACGATATTCAGTAGCTGAACTATACCCTCCCAAGTATACACAAAATTAAGCAACTCTTGAATTAAATTTCTTCTTTATCCTGTATTCAACCGGACTTAAATAACTGACCAACGTTTGTGCCGCGATCAAATATTGTTCGTTGACCACTGCTTATTTCATCCATCCAGTCATAATGGTACTTTATGAAAGTAGCGCTGCTTACTCTCGCATTGAATGTCTTTTAGAAAAGAAGATTTGCTAATGTGAATGCTGCCCCATATAACCATAAGTCTTTCTCAAATAATAAGTAAACCACTTTTTAACTTATTAAAAGGCAAAGAGTTAACAAAGAAATTAGTATAGCTCTTTCACTGAAATAATACAATATTTATTATTTAGAGAGAGTCTGATGGCTTTATTTAACAGGCTATACTTTGCATCGATAACAACGTAAATAACTCAGATTCATCCTCAGTTAAAAGCGAATTATATTTTGCTTCATTATCATCAATGGCTTCTTCCGGGGGCTTAGGTAGTATAAAAATCTTTACTTCAGTACCTGCATTCTCAATAACCTCCTTTTTTATTAATGAACCTAAGACTTTATCAAATTTATCCATATTCCACCCCGGCAATTTTCTGATTAATTCTTTTTTATTCAGAACAGTCTTGTGGTGTGTATATATTCTTTCCCGCTTTTTATCATCTTGTATTTTCATAATAAAGCTCCTAAGATTTTATCTTGGGGTAAATATAGTCTATCAGTAAAGCAATACCTAAACAACATAATTGATAAGATTTAATTAGCTGT
>JARLHB010000095.1 GCA_031292465.1 Ignavibacteriaceae bacterium | reverse complement strand
TTTGTCTTTTAATAAATCTAATATATTTATTCGACGTTCTTCATTATTAAATTCAATAGACTTACAATAATCTAAATATGCATATAGCAACGCTTTTCCTTTATTTCCTTTTGTAGCTATCTCATCTTGATATTCAGTTGAATAATATTTCTCTGGAATAGAAGTAAATAAATAGAGGTAATTTTTCGCTCTAGTTATAATAACATTTAGCAATTTATAACCTTTGTATGTACTTATAGGTCCAAAATTTTGCCTAAACTTACCAGCCGAATTTAATCCGAATGTAGTAGATATTATTATAATATCTCTTTCGTCGCCTTGAATATTTTCAAGATTCTTAACGAACCAATCTTCTTTTTCGTTGATAAGAGATAGTTTTTTCATAAAATCTTTATCTTTAATCGATTCATCATTCAATAAATCCTTTATTAAATCGCGTTGGTATATATTGAAAGTGGCAATCCCTAATGAAGGATATTTCCCATCATTATAAAGTGGATAGTCGTTTTTTATAAAATCGATTATCCGATAAGCTTCGGATGGATTTGTATTGTTTGATTCATAAAGACCATTAATTTGATATAAGCGAATGGGTTTATAGTCGTTTTTTTCAGGCATAGGGACTAGTCGATTCCCGTAAAAGGCTGCATTTGAAAAATCAATCAAATAGGGATGTTTTGACCTGTAATGAAAATCAAGATATGAAGTATTGGTAATACTTGGTGACAAATTATTACCAAAATCTAAGAGTGATTCACTAGCCGCAAGATATAGGGGATTCGTTTTTTCAAAATTACTCTCAATTGATTCGATTTCTTCATCCTCATCTTCTATCAGGTCCAATGAAATTTCTGCTCCAAAGTAATTTGAAGGAGGCATTTGGTGCTTATCACCAGAAATAACTTTTATTTTCCCTCTTAATAAAGCAGGATAGGTATCTTCTAATCGTAATTGACTCGCTTCATCAAAGAGCACCACGTCAAATATATTCTGCTTTAAAGGTATGATTGAACTGCACACGATAGGATTAACAAGAATTATTGGAAATAAATCAGTAAATAAGTCAAATTCATCATTAATTATCCTACGAAGGGAATTTTTCTTTGAATATTGATTGTTTTGTTTGTAATTAAATAGCCATTTAATATTGCTTCGTTTATTAAACTTATTAATTGAATGAAATTGTTTACTTTCCCAATATTCTATTATTTTATATTTTTGTAATGATTTAAGCTCTAGTTGTAGTTCTTTAATTCTTTCTAATAATTTATTATTCTGATTAAAACTTCCAAGCTTATCTTCTTTAGATTCAAGAATGAGATTGAAATAATTTAGTAAAAAAGCTGTTTTCCAAATATTTGGAACAAAGTTATCTTTTAATCGAGATATTATATCTTTTACACATTCATTTTCTGATTCATAAAAGTATCTCCAGTTATGATATTCATTGTAGAATTTCCTTTTATTCTCAATATTAGTCAGTAATGTTAAAATTATATTTCGATCTGATTCTGTAGGAAAATTTTTACTTAGTGAAATAAATAAATTTTGATTCAAGTCGATTAAAGAACTTCTTGAAAAATATTCATTGATAAACACAAGCTGTTCTCTTAATACTTTCCAAAAAACTGTAAGCCGTTTTTGTTTATCTGAAAATAATTGCGATATTATAAAAAATTTGGAATATTTCATTAAGGGTAATTTATGTACATCTGATAAAGATAAATATGCATTTTGTATTAAATTAAGTGCTGATTCTATTTTTTTTATAACACTAAGAATTAATTCTATCCTATTCTTCTCAGCATAAACCAATTTTGTTTTCACTATAAAGAGAATGTCATTTCTCAAACATGTACCTTCTGTAAAATCAAAATATGCATTAACTTGAATATAAATCTTCTCCCATTCAATAAATAAAAGATTAATTTGATTTCTATATTCGCAGAAAGCTTTATAAGAAAATTGTATGCTATTAGTTTTGAAAAAAGTAAGTTGATTAATTGAGCCATTAAGTATAAAGTTATCTTTCTCAAGGAATAATATTTCATGTCGAATTTTTGAAAAAAGCTCGTTCTCTCCTTTCACTGAATAAGACCTTTGAAAATATATTTTCACAAGATGATCAAATTCAAGTGAGTTAGAATCTAGCGTATCATATAAATCACTCCCTTTCTGGATACTGTCAAGCAAATGATTATATTCGTCTTCATTAAGCTTGAGAGGTAATTTATCAAAAAGTCTTAAATTCGATTTGATATTTTTCCGATGCTTTAAAAATTCGGCAATAATGTTTTTTACACTGTATCCTTGGAATATGGGCTTGAGTAAATTATTATGACAAGAGTTAAAGTCCTTAATCAATTCCGTATAATTAACTAATTTATTATCATATTCTTTTTCATTGAATCCTTGATATTTATATTTCACAGCTTCAATTTTATTTCTTACAGAATCTATAATATGCTTTCTATCGCGAATAACATCGTCAACCATTGCAACAAGTTTATCAAGACCTAATTCTGCTAAATTATTATATATTACATCTAACGCTGTAACCTTTTCACAAACAACTAAAACTTTGCCACCATTCTCTAAAATGTTTGTAATTATAGCAGTTAAGCTTTGACTTTTACCGGTACCTGGTGGCCCTTGAATTACTTTATACTCTTTTGATTCAAGCGTTTTAATAATTTCTTCTTGGCTCGGATCTGTTTGTACAGATGTATTTGTGGAAGTTCTAAAAGGTTCTATTACAATATCGTTGAAATTAAAGGACTCTAAATTCTCTAGTAGTATATCTGAGTTTTGTATAATACTCTGTTTTTGTGTTCGAAATAATCCTAATATACCCGACCATAAAATCCAAGGTTTATTTGGTGTTATACTTTCAACAGTATTTTTATCGGGACAAGGTTCTATTCTTACATTAAGCTCGCTAGATTCAACACCGAGTTTATTCAATACTAGATTAGTAATTTTCGAAATTAATGGCTGATCAATTAAATCATTTTCAATTGCATCATTAACTAACCCATCAATTGTTATCCCTTCATCACTATTGATAAAAGAAATCATCACTTCATTAAGGTTAACAGGAGAGTCTTCAGTTCTTTCGATTATCCATTGATTCTTATAACTATTCGAGCGCGATATATCTAAACTCCAAATGAATAAAGGAGCCTTTATTATCTTTGTTAAGTCTTTTTTACTCCTTTTAATAAGTATTGGGTAACCAAACCCGAAAGTTTTAATCCCATGTTCAAGGAAGTCATCTTCATTTTGATTGAATAAAGAATTTAAATGTTTGGATAGGATTTCATATTTCTTTCTTTCAAAATCATCTAAATTGGAAAATGGAACTTTATCAAAATTAATTATGAATTTAAATTGTGATTTAGTAAGAAGATAATTAAATAAAAAGTTATCTGATATATCTAATGTGCTCTCTCCGAATAATGAAGACTGCCCATCATTTCTATTAATAATATTAAGATTCGTTAGATCTAGTCTAGTTGAGAAATTGCTGGGTAGAACATTGAGGTGAATGGTTTTTAGATTACCAGTCTTTAATTTGTTACTTAGATAAGTGATAAACTGTTTATTCATCTAAATCATACCCTAAATTCGGAATTATTTGCATATTTTATTGTTAAACTATAAATAATCATCATTCCCTGTCCTTTATTAGAATAAACCTAATATATTGCTTTCAACTATTCCCTCCAACTAATTGATAAACTTAAGGAATTTGATAAGTTAAAATCAATAGATACAACAGAGTATTATAAGAATTATTCCTTGTGCCAACTAAATAACAAATGAGATGCCGAATTAAGAATTGATATTTTTTGAGTGTTTTGACTTAGAAATTCTTAACATATAGCCATGACTCACAACCAGTAAAACTAAAAAATACTTTTTGCTCCTGTTAATTATTCAGTAGCATCAATTTTAATATATCTATGCGCTACTGCATCTCCTTCCCAAAAAAGACATCACCCTGTAATTGGCGCAGTACTTAGGGGCACATTTGGTTGGATTGTTGGTTACACATATACTTATCAATTCAAACAGTAAAAAAAATTATTTTCTGTGCCGTGAGTGTCTAAAATTCTCGCGGTGCAGGGAATTTTCATTTAGAATAAAATATTGTCAGCTCGTATATTTTCTTATTGTATCCATCACCTGGTTGTAGTAGCCTTTTCCAAATAAATTCATATGATTAAGCAAGTGATATAGTTTGTATATATCCTCCCGGTATTCATATCCATCAGTAAGAGGATAGACTTCATTATAAGCGCTGTAAAATTCGGGCCTGAATCCGCCGAATAATTTTGTCATAGCCAGATCGGCTTCCCTGTGGCCGTAATATACTGCCGGATCACTTAGTACCGGGTTGCCTTTATCGTCCACCATATAATTACCGCTCCAGAGGTCGCCGTGGAGAAGACAAGGATTTTCTGCACTGCCGTTTAATATTCCGTATATCCGCTTTTCAATTTCCAGAATTCCGTCTGTCAGGTCGGGTGTGGCAAAATCATTCTTTTCAGCCAATGTGTATTGGGCAAGAAGCCTTTTTGTAAAGAAGAAATTTACCCAGTCTTCTTTTTCATCATCGCCGGGTATATTTCGCTGAACATTTGACCCAATATAGTTGTCTTCATAAAAGCCGAAATAACGCCCTTTAAATTTGTGAAGTTCAGCAAATTTACGACCGAAGGTTTTAGCAAAACTCTTAGTCTTTGCTCCGGATTCAATAAATTCCATCAGAATAAATGAGCAATCGGATAAAATAACCTTCGGTATTCTTATTATAGCAGGTTTTCCTAATTCGATAAGGCCGTTAGCTTCTTTAGGAAACAAATCCCTGTTGGCTATGTAGTTAAGTTTTAAAAAATATCTACTGCCGGATTCCATTTCCAATTTAAAAGCATCGCTTATGCAGCCGCCTGCAACAGGTTTTACCGAGACTATTTCACTCCCGGTGTGTTGGGTTATTTTTTGCCTAAGTTCTAAGTCCAATGTTATCTTTCACCTTATTGAATAAACCGGAACAGCCGTCTTCCAGGATATCTAAAACCTCTTCAAATCCCTCTGAACCTAAGTAATATGGATCCGGTACTGCTTTTATCCTGTGTTCACTGCAGAAATCAATCATTTTGAAGATTTTGTCTTTGTAAACCTTCCTTTTGTCAAGGGATATAATATCCGTGTAATTCTGGCCGTCCATTACAACTATATAATCGAAAAAATCAAAATCTTTTTCAGGGTCAAACATTCTTGAGCGGTGCGTAAGGCTGTAACCGCGTTTAAGGGCATGGCTTCTCATACGCTGATCCGGTAATTCACCCCGGTGGTATGGTATTGTCCCGGCTGAATCGACCATAATGAATTCTTCCATTTCGTTTTTCTTAATAACAGAAGCCATAATTCCTTCGGCGGCGGGGGACCGGCATATATTTCCAAGGCAGACAAATAATATCTTTTTGTTTATCATAAATATGGTATTCTAAAATTTCGTAAATTTATTTTTTAATATTAACCTGATTTTAAAAATAAATTCTTTTAGGATAGATAAAAAATGAGGCATAAGCTCTTTGTCACGCTGTTGTTTTTATTAGTTCTTTCAAATCAAATATTCAGTCAATATATTTACCCTAAAAGGGAAGTCCGGGGGGCCTGGGTTGCCACTGTTGCGGATATAGACTGGCCATCTAATAAAAACGCTTCTTCTGAAAAGCAAATGGCTGAATTAACGGATATGCTTGACAAACTTAAGGCTGCCGGTATAAATACAATATTTTTCCAGGTGAGAACTGAGTGCGACGCATTATATAATTCAAAATATGAACCATGGTCATATTGGCTTACCGGCGAACAGGGCAAAGCGCCAAGCCCGTTCTATGACCCTCTTGAATTTGCTGTATCTGCAGCGCATAAAAGAGGAATGGAGTTGCATGCGTGGTTTAATCCTTACCGTGCAGCTAAAACCAATGGAGAATATCCAATTGCCGAGAACCATATATCCAAAATTCATCCGGAATGGATGCTTACTTTTAAGTCATTTAAAATCTTAAATCCCGGAATACCTGCAGTATCGCATTACATAGCAAAAGTTATCTCAGATGTTGTCCGCAGGTATGATGTTGACGGGATTCACTTTGACGATTATTTCTATCCTTATACCCCTAAAATTACTACCCAGGATGCTGCAACATTCGCTAAGTATAAAGGAAGGTTTAAGGATATTGACGAATGGAGAAGAAATAACATAAATAAAATGGTGGAAGAAGTCCATGATTCCATTATGACAATAAGGCCGGGTGTAAAATTTGGCATTAGTCCTTTTGGCATAGTTGAAAATAAATTTGCAAGGACAAAGGGGTTAAATTCTTATGATGTCCTTTATTGCGATCCCGTTACATGGTTAAAGGATAAAACAGTAGATTATATTTTGCCGCAGCTATATTGGGAAATTGGCAGTAAAGCTGCTGACTATGCAAGTCTGCTGCCATGGTGGGCGCTTTCGGCAGGGGAAAGGCAGGTTTATGTAGGAATTTATTCAACAAAAATGGCATCACCGGATTATAAAGGCCAGCCTGATGAACTTGAAAGGCAAATAAAATTAAGCCGCCAGATGATTAAAACTTACGGCACGGTTTTCTTTAGCGCTAAATCGATTGCAGGCAACTATTCACACTTTGCTGATTCGCTAAAATTATATTATAAATATCCCTCTTTACTGCCTTCAATGAGCTGGATAGACTCTGTTAAACCATGCTCCCCGGGCAATCTGACAGCTAAACAGATGGATTTGCCGGTTGTGTTAAAATGGGATAAGCCTTTACGTGCTCCCGACGGTGATACGGCATATAAGTACGTAATTTACAGGTTTGACTACCGCGGGCAGGTTAACGTGGATGAAGCTAAACATATACTATGTATTCAAAACGGTAATGAAACAACGTTTACAGATACCACTGTTGAAAAAAGTAAACTTCAATATACTTATGCAGTTACTGCTGTTGACAGGCTTAATAATGAGAGCGCTCCGGTTATAGTTACTATACGTATAAACGGATATTAAAGTAATAAGTACTTATAGTCGGCTAACTTCAATAATATAAGGAAATTAGCTGACTATAGCTGAGATATTAAATGTTAGTTATAAATAATAGCATTTTCATTACCAATTGTACATTTTGATACCATATCTTCCAGCCGTGACATCATTTGGTTCAGGCTTTCCGCAGACTGTTTATGTTGAAATATGTAAAATCATACCGTTATATAAGAATCATGTTGATTATTGGTCTTTTGTCCGATTTTTCAATCTTTCAATCTTTCAATCTTTGAATTTTTCAATTTCCAAATTATTTCATCTTTGCTTTAACTAACACCTAAGTTTGTAATAATCTTATACATTTACCTGCCATTGCGGATGGCTTTAAATGAGCTTACAGACAAATTATCTTTATTTCTAATGGAGTTATTATGGCCTATGTTATAACAAAATTGTGCCTTGATTGTATGGATATAGCCTGTACACAGGTTTGCCCGGTTGACTGCATTTATCAATACAAAGGAGATGATCCATCCATTCCTTCTAATCAGTTATTAATTGATTCAGATGAGTGTATTGATTGCAATGCGTGTGTTCCCGAATGCCCATGGGAGGCAATTTTCCCGGAAGATATGGTGCCGGATATATTTAGCGGGGATATTGAAATAAATTCACGTATTGTTGGTAAACTTCGTATAGTGCCCAAAAGGCCGGATGATCAGAAAATGCCGACCCCGGAAGAAGTTTTAGAAAATAAAAAGAAATGGGGTTATGAGTAATAAAATGGCTGGTTCTGATGCTGAAAGCATTGTAAGCAAAACTATTTTAAATTATTCGCCCATAATTGTAATTACTAATTTTCTTGATCTGCTATAATTACGGTGTTCACAGAGATAAATACCCTGCCAGATACCGATATTTAGTGCGCCGTTAGTTATTGGCAGGGTTATACTGTTTCCAATTACTACAGACTTTAAATGTGCAGGCATGTCATCAGGGCCTTCAGTATCATGCTCATAATAAGGCATATTTTCGGGAATCATTCTGTTAAAATGAGTTTCCATATCTTTACGGACTGTGGGATCGGCATTTTCATTTAAAGTAAGAGAAGCAGAAGTATGTTTGATAAAAACGTGCATTATACCTGTATGAATTTTTCCTATTTCAGGTACCTGATCTACAATTTCATCCGTTATTAAATGAAAACCGCGTTTTCTTTGTTTTAACGATATTTCTTTTTGATACCATGCCATTATTTTATCAACCTGATTACTGTAAAATTATTTTTTTATTTATTAAATATAACAACCCAAAGGTATTTTTATTCATGCCTTTTAGTTAAACACTTATTTGTTTTAACCAATGTACCGATTTATTACAAAATTGTTTGTCCGGAATTAGCACAAAAATTTTACCTTTGATCTTATTAACAAACTTCACAAATTTAAATGTGTATATTATAAGGCAAGATTATATGATTAGATAAAATTAGGTGGAGATGAAATTATGTTTGTAGTCGATTTGGAAAGATTTAAAGCCTTATGCGCACTATATTTCTTCAATACAATTCAGCCCGAAGAATTGGAAGAACTAAAAACTGCTTTAAACAGCGGCGAGAATGAACTAAGAAAAATTTTCAATCAGGCTAAAAAAGACATAAAAGGCTCACCGCTTTCAATCCGGTTTATTGATACTTACATAGATGACAATGAAGATTATGTTAAAGAATCCAAATTAAAAGATATTTGGAACTATTCTTTTTACCGGCTTTTTTTTAGTTATTGGTTTAGTAAAATAAAACTTAAATTTATACTAATCTTGTCTTTTGTTTTCTTTTTATCAATTATTATAATTTCCATTTTTGCAATTAATCTGAATAATCAGATTAAAGAAGTGAAGGGGGAGATTAGTGTAAAAAAATCAGAATTAAGCCTGAAAGAAAACCTGCTTACTGTTTTACAATCAAAAGACTTCTATTCAACAGAGTTAAAAGGGCAGAGTATAAATCCTGATGGATACGGCAGGGTAATCTGTTCACCTTCTGAACAAAAATCAATCCTTATAGTTGCTGATTTACCTCCAGCCGGCAAAAGTAAAGTTTATCAGATTTGGCTGAATAAGGGTGGTACATATTATAACAAAGGGACTATCACGCTTTCCAATAATGACTCTGAAACTTTTCTCAATATACCTTACTCTTCATTAAATAAAAATGATTCGGATTATTCTTACATTGTTACGCTTGAAAAAATTGGGAATAATACTAAACCTTCGGGAACTGTTTATTTATACGGTGCAATGGTACATTAGTGTTTATTCAGGCACATGAACAAGGAAGTATTTTTTTGCCGACAATCCTATTGATTTTGCTTCTTTAACGGTCATATGCATATCATCAGGAGTGTCCTCGTCGTGCCCGGCTTCAATTATAGCCAGGTCTGAGTCTTTTGCATTATTAACAAGGCCTGCACAATATGCCGTATCGCCACCGTAGCATATCTTTTTGCCCTCATAAGTAAATTTGAAACCGAGTGCCGGCACTTGTTTGGTAGTAATGCCGTCATGCAGGTATTCTTTATGTATAACAGGAAAAGGTTTTATTGTAACCCCATTGCTCCTATAACTTTTACTGCCGGTAATAATATTTAATTTTATTTCATAGGGAATTGTCTTAGCATATACTTTTTTAAAAGCATTATATATGCTTTCAATTTCCACGCAGCCTGCCGGAAAGTGAATGGACAGGGGAGTATTCTTATTCATTACCCGCATATAAGTAAGCAGCGTCCATACTCCGCC
>JARLHB010000094.1 GCA_031292465.1 Ignavibacteriaceae bacterium | reverse complement strand
GTTTGGAGAGGGAAAATACTTCCTTTTGTTATCCTGCGCAGATTGCATTAGGGCTGTTTGCTGATTTGATTGAAAAAAATCCTGACTATTATTTCATCCCTGAAATTTTTGAAATGTATGTTGAAGACGCCGAACATCATAGGATAGATTTTAACTGCACCTGTGTGTTTGTAAGCGGTGAACCGTTTTATATAAAACAGGCATTCAAGGATTTAGTCAACAAAGATAGGATTATCACCCCGTATTTTAATTTTGCAAGCGGTTTTGATAAAGAAGAGAAGAAATTTATTGAAGTTGCGCATCAACTGGGAATTGAAGATGAAGCGAAAATAAAAGAAGCTTTTCAACAAGCTCTTAAAATGCAGGATGATTATCAAAGTGAACTGTATGCAATGGGAAGGGAATTTACCGAATTCCTTAAACAGCATCCCGATGAGATGGCTATTGTACTTGTGGGCAGGCCTTATAATGCATTTACGGAACTGACAAATAAAGGGATACCGAAAAAATTTGCATCAAGAGGAATTTATGTAATCCCTTACGATATGTTTGATTACCGCGGACAGTTTGTGGATGATAATCAATACTGGGAAGGCGGGAAAAAAATCTTAAAGGCTGCGCGCATCATAAAAGATAATCCGCAGTTATTTGCAACATATATATCAAACTTTTCATGCGGCCCTGATTCCATGTTGCTAACGACATTCCGCTCTTTGATGGGAACAAAACCGTCGTTAACGCTGGAACTTGACGGGCATACGGCAGATGCCGGAATAAATACAAGAATTGATGCCGCTCTTGATATAATTAAAAATTATCGCAGGGTGCAGTATAAAATAAGCGATCCGGATTTTAGCGACTTTACCCCGGCGAAAATAGAATTTGATTCCCTGCAGGGATATTTTATCTCTTCAACCGGAGAAAAAATTCCGTTGTCAGACCCGCGTATAGATATACTTATACCATCTATGGGCGACCTTACTGCAAAAATGTTTGCTGCCGGTTTAAGAAGCCAGGGATTTAACGCTATTGCAATGCCGGAAGGCAACCCGGATATATTAAAGTACGGCAGATCCGTTGCAAGCGGCAAAGAGTGCCTGCCTCTGCTATTATGTGTCGGTTCACTTCTTGATTATATGGAAAACAAATGGGACGGGAAGCAATATGTAGCTTTCTTTATAGTTCAGGGGGCCGGTAACTGCAGGCTCGGGCAGTATCCTGTTTTTATGCGCGAAATTATTAAGAGGAAAAGGCTTAATAATGTTACAGCTTTAATACTTATGAATGATGACGGCTTTGCAGGGCTGGGGCCTAATTTTGCTTTGCGTGGAATTCAAACCATAATTGCAAGTGATGTGCTTGATGATATACGCTCTGGTATTATGGCCCATGCGGTTAATCCTGATGAAGGGTTAGAAATATTTTATGAGGAATTTGATAAATTAAATCATTCAATAGAAAAAGAACCGCTTAAAATATATAAAGCGTTAAAGGTATTCTCACATGCTATAAAAACTAAAGTACCATGCAGAGTTCCTATAAATGAAGCAAAATATATTGCCTTATGCGGTGAGATTTATGCAAGGCGCGACCACTTTGCACATAAATGGCTTAATAAGCATTTTGCGCAAAAAGGTTTTATCCTTAAAGATTCTTACGTAAGCGAATGGATTTATTATATAGATTATCTCTTAAAGCAGGAACTTCTGGAACCGGATACGTCTCATAAGAAAAAACTTGAAAGGCTGATAAGAGTTTCTTATATGAGGATAGCAGAGTACAAAATTAAAAAAATTATGGCAGGAACGGGTTATTATAAATTTTCCTTAACTAAAGTTGAAGCGTTGTTAAAGAGGAGCAGTCACATTATCCCTCTGGAATATAAAGGAGAACCCGGACTTACGCTGGGGGTGGCTTTGCATGAAACTATTGATAAGTATTGCGGTGTGATAAACCTTGGCCCGTTCGGCTGTATGCCTACAAGGTTTACCGAATCGCTTGCTGCATCGGAAATGAAAGTTGAAAACAAAATATTTGCAGAAAGAATAGTAAATAAAAATTACAAGCTGCCTGAAATTTTCAACGGCAGGATGAACATCCCATTCCTTACTATTGAGACAGACGGCAATGTGTATCCGCAGGTTATTGAAGCGCGCCTTGAAACTTTTGACTTGCAGGCTGAACGTATCGCAGGCTTGATGAAAAAAGCCGGGCTTAACGGTTATGTTAAAATATGAAGAAATTTTTGGCATCCGGATTTGTTTTTATTATAACACAAGAAAAATTATATGAAAAATTTATTGTAACTTTTACAGTGTAATAGTAACTTTACACGATTTGTTAAGACAGCCTTGTTGTTAATATATTGATCTCTTGGGATTATGAAAAAGTAACGTTCTTATAATACCGGATGATAAGGAAAAGGGGAAAATCGTATTATCTAATTCTTATTTATAAATAAACAATATTGTTTACTAAATTGACAAAATTGTGATTAGAATAGAGATGTATAAAGTAATTAAAATATTACTGCTGACATTATTTTTCCCCTTCGGGTTAAATATTCTCTATGCTTCAAGCGATTATAAGCCAAAGATAGCTGAACCAATTACTGAAACATGGAGGTGGCAAAATTTTCCTGAATTGAGTGGAAAAGGCTGCCAGTGTATGGTTGAGATGCATAACGGGATGGTGTGCTTTGGAGTAAATGGCGGAATAATACAATATGACGGCATTAACTGGAAGTATTTTCAAATTGCCCCGGAATTTGCTGATATCCCGGTTGTTTCGTTATGTATAGCCTCAGATAATACTATTTATGCAGGTACTTCAAAGGGGATAAAGACTTTTAAAAACGGTAAATGGGGTAAGATACCATTAATGCTCGATTTTGGGGACTCGACAGACTTTCCTTACAATAAATTCCCGATTATAGAAACCTCGGATCACAGTATTTGGATTGGTTCCAGGCAGGGTGTATTGCGGATTAAAAACGGGACTGTCAATTTATACAGGGAAGATAAGTTCTATACAGGAATTAATAAAAAGAACGACTACTATTACGATATTAGGTGGCGCCCTTCTTTTGACATTTACACAATATTTGAAGATAATTCAGGCAAAATATGGTTCGGTTTACGCGACGGGCGGATTTATAATTGCAAAATGCCGTTTAACGATATGAACTCAGCACTTGCCTGGCACCGTGTTGATACGGAAAACGGATATAAGCGCGCTTTGTTCCCCATTATAAAAATGAATCCAGCCGGTAAAATGTTCATAATAAGCGGTGCAAAAGACGGCGGAATAAACATATCTAATGGTAAAAGATGGGAACAGGTAAGCATCAGGAAAAAATTCAATATAGATGATTTACAAAATGATATTATCCTGCTGAAGGATGGCTCAATCTGCATTGGTGGAATCGGGCGTGTATTCTTTATAAAAGATAATAAGTGGTCAATGTATGAAAGGACATCACTGCCTTTCCCTTCAAACCGCTTAAGATTATTTCAAACTTCTAATAATAATCTTTGGATTATCGGTTTAAGCAATGATGTTTGGCGTATCGATTTATCATATAATAAATGGATTACATACAATGATCTCAACTTTCAGGCTGAAGAAAAAAACGGTGATAAATGGTTTATTACAAGTGAAGGAGCATCTGTAAAATATTTTGCAAAATCCAACTCATGGATTCAATATAATGAAACTGACGGCCTGATAAATGCTCCAGTTTCAATTTTTATTACAAAGACGGGAGATATTTGGGCTGTCGGCAGTCATAATGATATTGCGGCAACTGCTTATTTTAATGGTAAAACCTGGGAAAAACAACTTCATCCGCAATTATCCTGGGGTATCGACAGGAGGGCTGTTCTGGAGGATAAGGATGGCTCGCTTTGGTTTGGTACATGTTCGGATTTCGATAATGCTAAGGGACAATACGGCGGGCTTATCAGGTATGTAAAAGAAAAAAATTCAAACCCCATAAAGTATCAATTCCAATATTATCCAAGCAATGAAAGTTTCAGGCTTTATGGTATATACGGAATAGCACAGTCGGCTGACGGGGATATATGGGCGGGACAGCTGGGCTTTTATAAATTAAATCATTTAACAGGAAAATGGGAAAAAATATCCAGGCCTGTTGGCCTTAGCCAAAACTTTGTCGATTGTGTTCAGTCAAGTCCTAATGGTGATATTTGGGTAGGTACAAGAACTAACGGACTGTTTCATCTTGATTATAAATCTCACAAATGGTTGCAGTTTAATACTAAGAACGGTCTTTCAAGTAATAGTATTCTTGACTTAAGAAGTGAAGCCAACGGTAATATCTGGGTAGCCACAGATAAAGAAATATCGCACTTTGATGGCTCGGATTGGACAAATAATGTTTTTCCCGGAGTCTTTAAATACATGCGTGATGGAATTTCTCTCAGGTCAACAGGTGACGGAAGCCTTTGGGTTAACCTTAGCCCGTCTGTATGGTTCAGAAGGACACTATATGATGACCGTTTTCCATCCGGGCATTATGAAGATTTTAAAACTACACGTTATCATCCTGATAAATTACAGCCTTCTACCGAAATTACATTTTCAATGGATCGGGTTGCCCAGCCGGGTAATGTAATTCTGTCATGGGGTGCAAATAATCCATGGAAAACAACCCCTGAAACACAGATGCAATTTTCATATCGGTTTGATAACGGGCAATGGTCTTCTTATTCAGGAAAAACGAGTGAAATATTTCTTTCACTTCCAAGCGGCAGGCATATATTTGAAGTTAAGTCTCGCAACAGGGACATGAATGTTGATCCTACACCTGCCAGTGTCAGCTTTTATGTTGAACCGCCTATTTGGATGGCACCTTGGTTTATTCTGCTTATATTAAGTTTTCTTGCGACTATTACATTCTTTATTATACATCTGTACCGCAGGAATAAAATAATAGAGGATCTGTCTGAAACGAGGGCCCGTTTATATACTAATATATCACATGAGTTAAGAACACCACTTACGCTGATATTAGGATCAATGGCAAAAATACTTAAGATATCAGGAATAAACCGGGAAATCCGCCAGCCGTTGAATCTGATGAATAGAAATTCTCAGAGATTGTTGAGGCTTATTAATCAGATACTTGATTACAGGAAAATTGAAGCCGGGCAAATGAAGTTTGAGCCAAGTAAAGGAAACATTATAGATTTTATTCATGAAGAGTTCCTTTCCTTTATTAATGAAGCGGAATCTAAAAATATAGAAATTAGTTTTAATACTGAAATTGAGCATTTAGATGTTTGGTTTGATCCGGACAAGATTGAAAAAATAATGTTCAATCTTCTTTCAAATGCAATTAAATTTACTCCATCCGGTAAAACAGTTGATGTTGAGATTAAAATTGACAAGCAGCAAAATGAAAAAGTAATTTTATTGAACAACAATAATTCTGTACAAATAAGTGACTGGTTAGTTGTAACTGTCCGTGATACAGGAATTGGAATTCCCGAAGAATATATTGATAAAATATTCGACAGGTTCTATCAGGTACATGATCATTCAGCATCAATTTCCGGCGGTACGGGTATTGGTTTGTCTGTTGCAAAAGAAATGGTGGAAATTCATTTTGGAGACATCTTTGTTGAAAGTATTTTGAATGCAGGTACAACTTTTTATTTCAGGATTCCAATTATTAATCAGGGTATGATAGACGGAGTGGTTAACTCCGGTATTATTGATAAATCAAATTATGTAATAAATACCTTATCCGAAGATGAAAATGATAATAATACCAGTGAAAATAAGCCTTCTAAAAACAAAATATTAATTGTTGAAGATAATGCAGATATGCGCCAGTTTATTAAATGTGATTTGATACAAGATTATGATATTATTGAAGCCATAGATGGAATCGACGGTTTTAAAAAAGCCGTCAGCTTCGATCCTGATTTAATTGTTAGCGATATTATGATGCCTCTGATGGATGGCATAGAGCTTTGTAAAAAGATAAAACTTGATGAAAGGACTTGTCATATTTCTGTGATGCTTTTAACAGCCCGCTCTTCAAGGGAAAATATGCTCGAAGGATTGGAAACCGGAGCAGACGACTATCTTGGCAAGCCTTTTAACAGTGAAGAACTTAAGCTTAGAATTCACAATATTATTGAAACACGCAATAAAATCCGTGAAAAATTTTGCAATATGTTGAATATAGAACCCCAGAACATTGCAATTACATCAGTAGATAAGAAATTAATTGAGAAAGCTATAGAAATAATTGAACAGCATATGGATGATGCCGATTTCAATGTGGAAACATTTAGCAATTTGATTGGAATGCATAGGGTAAGTTTATATAATAAAATAAAATCCATAACTAATCTTTCCCCGCGTGAATTCTTTACAATGGTTCGTTTAAAGAGGGCAGAGCAGCTATTAAAAGAATCTGGTCTTACAGTAACAGAAATTGCTTACCAGGTCGGATTTAAAGATCCGTCACATTTTAGTAAATTATTTAAAAAACAATTTGGGGTTTCGCCAAAAGAATTTATGAAAAACCCGGACTCTAAGAAAAATTGATTTCATATTGAAAAATACCCCCTCTTTTTCATATAACTACATTTTCAACCCAAATACCCAAGAAATATACCTAAATACCAGAATGTAGAACCGGCCAATTCTATATTTCGGCCTATATAAAAGTTAAAAAACACAATTCAATAACTAACGTCGGGTGATAAATGTTTAACTTTGGTACAGTATTTAAGAGTTATGTTTATTTAATCATTTTAATCTTATCAATTAGTATATCAATTCTTCCTGCTGAAAACGGTAAAATTAAGGGTAAAGTAACAGATTCGGGCACTGGCGAGACCTTGCCTGGTGCTACAGTAATAGTAAAGGGAACATCTATTGGCAACGCTACGGATTTTGAGGGAAAATACCTTATTACCCAGGTGCCAATAGGCAAACAAATTCTTGTCGTTTCATACGTTGGGTACAAATCAAAAGAAATATCAGTTACTATTGCAGCTAATAAAACCACAGATGTGAATATACAATTAGTATATACTCCTGTAGATCAGAAAGAGGTGGTAGTTACGGCTCAGCTGGAGGGCCAGTCTGCTGCAATAAACCAGCAATTAAGTTCTAACACAATCGTAAACGTCGTTTCTAAAGATAAAATCCAGGAATTGCCTGATCAAAATGCTGCGGAATCGTTAGGGCGCTTACCGGGTATTGCACTTCAAAGAAGCAACGGCGAGGGGCAAAAAGTAGTAATTCGCGGGCTTGACCCCAGGTTTAGTTCTATTACAGTAAATGGCGTCAAACTTCCTTCAGGCGATTCAGATGACCGCTCCGTTGATTTGACTATGGTTTCACCTGACATACTGGAGGGAATTGAAGTATATAAAGCATTGCGCCCGGATTTGGACGGGGATGCTATCGGTGGAACAGTTAACTTTACTACCAGGAAAGCCCTGGAAGGTGCACAAGCTTCAGTTAGAATGTTCGGTGGATATAATGATCTGGAAAAAGATTACAGGAATTACAGAGGAAGTATCTCCTATAGTAACAGATTCTTTAAAGATAGTAAAGATGTATCCAGATTGGGAGTTGTTGTAAGCGCAAATATTCAAAGAGCCAACAGGGCATCTGATGAAGTATCCGGTGCATATCAATGGGTTGGAGAGGTAAATGGCTTTCCGAATTATCAAACATCTGATGTAGTTTTAACTAAACATACCGAGATACGGAAAAGATATGGGATGAATCTTTCTTTAGATTATAATTTGGCTGAAAATCATGAGTTGTACTTTACAAGCTTATGGGCCGGTACCAATCAGGATACACGCGAACAAGCGCATAACTATGATGTGGCAGAAGGCTATAATAACAGAGTATATAATGAAAGTGAGGTTAATCAAAGTACATGGAGTAATTCAATTAGCGGTAAACACTTATTCTGGAATACTGAAGTTACCTGGACTGCATCATATTCTTTATCAAAGGAAAATACGCCATGGGCTGCTTCTGTAGAATTTGATGAATCAAGTGCCTACTCAAAAGATATGCCTATTACTAATCTTGCTCCGGAACAAGTTTCGAATTATACGCTTAATAACGCGCAGGCTGCCTGGATGAATCGTTCTTTTATATGGACTCAGAACGTTAGCGATGAAAATATTATGGGGCAGCTTAATATAAAACAACCATATACAATAAGTGATGACATTTCCGGGTATTTTAAGTTTGGTGGAAAAATACGCAAGGAGAACAGAAATAAAGACATAGAAGAATATGGCGGGTTACGATGGTACACAGGACAGCCAATCCTGACAGCTTCACGGGGTGCATTTTCATCTGCATCAAAAAGTTCTGCCGATTTATCACTGATTAATTTTTTATCAGCCAATAAGACAATGGATTTCTTATCCGGTTACAACTATAATGAATTATTAAATGAAGATCTGTTACATTCTACCTTGCAGAAATATCAATACATCTATAAAAATACTAGATACTGGCAGGCAAATGTTGAAGATTATAGCGCCGGGGAAGATATTTCTGCCGGATATCTTATGACAGAATTAAAATGGCAGCAGATTGTAACATTTCTGCCCGGGTTCAGGTATGAAAAGACATCAACTAATTACAATACTAAAATTATTAACCCCAATACAAATACATTAATGATGGGCAAAGCAATAGGTGATTCATTAGGCAGCAGGAATTATGATGACTTTTTGCCAATGGCACAAATAAAGATTGATCCTTTTACCTGGATGAATATACGTATGTCTGCTACAAAATCTATCTCACGTCCAAGCTTTATAAATCTAATTCCTTACGAATCATTAAGTTATGATGATCTAACTCTAAATTATGGTAATCCTAATTTGAAAGAAACTAAATCTACTAATTATGATGTTTATCTTTCTGTTTATGACAACAAATGGGGATTATTTACTGTAGGCAGGTTTTATAAAAGGCTTACGGATATAGATTATGTTCGTGTAAGAAGGATGATTGGCGGTTATTATTCACCCTATCTGACAAATCTAAAAGGATATACTGTAACTGCACCTGAAAATTTATCCGATTTAACCAAAGTTGACGGATGGGAATTTGAACTTCAAACCAACTTTACTTTTCTGCCAAGCCCGTTTGACGGAATAATTTTGTATACAAACTTCTCATTAATTCATTCTGCTACTTTTTACCCTTATGATTATTATAGTACGGTTACTATTAATCATATTCCTTATAAAACTGTTGTAGAAATGAAAAGGCCTGCAAGGATGGTTGGGCAGCCTGACCGTATTGCAAATGTAACTATAGGATATGAAAAAGCTGGTTTCTCCGGCAGATTATCCATGATCTATCAGGGAAATTCTCTGCTGTCGGTTGGAACTTCTGATGTAGAGGATGGATTAACTGATGCGTTTATAAGAATAGATCTTGTATTGCAGCAGCGTATTTGGGAAAATTTGAGTGCAATACTACAAATTAACAACCTGACGAACAGGGAAGAAAAAACTTATTTAATTTATAAGAATTTTACTACCAGGCTTCAGGATTATGGAATGACTTTAGACTGTGGTGTTCAATATAAATTCTAAATACTACATTATTCAACTAACTATATAAACAAAGGAGATAAGTTATGCGTATTAACTCTACAAAGTTGATAACATCTGTTATTGTTCTTTTAGCAGTGCTTTTCCCATGTAAAAAAGCATCTGCC
>JARLHB010000093.1 GCA_031292465.1 Ignavibacteriaceae bacterium | reverse complement strand
TGTTAAAAACGGCAAGCTGTTCTTTGATAACATTAAGCGCACCGATGTAGGTTACGGTACATCAATATCCAGCCTAATGGATGCAGCGGATACAACACTGCTGCGTGAAGTGCAGGATACAGATATGGGCCCTTACCTTGCGATAAAGGTAAACGGAGTAAAAATATTCTGTAAAGGCGGTAACTGGGGGATGGACGATGCCATGAAAGATGTATCGCGCGAAAAGCTTGAACCGTATTTTAAACTTCATAAAGCGGAACATTTTAATATGATAAGAAACTGGACGGGCGAAAGCACGGAAGAAATGTTTTACAGCCTGGCTGATGAATACGGTATGCTTGTATGGAATGACTTCTGGATGTCAACAGAGGGATATAATATTGAACCTCTTGATAAAACGTTATTTTTGGAAAATGTAAAAGATGCAATCATACGCTTCAGGAATCATCCGTCTATTGCGTTATGGTGCCCTCGCAATGAAGGCTTTGCCCCCGTCTCTATGGAAGAGGATATAGCAAAGATAATAGCAACAGAAGACTGTACAAGGTACTATCAGCCTAATTCAAGATATTTAAATCTTACGCCGAGCGGGCCGTGGCATTATACAAATGAGCCTGCATATTATTCAAAGAATGTAGCCAGAGGATTTGATACTGAAGTTGGAACGCCTTCGGTTCCATCAGCTGCAACGATGAGGAAGTTTATATATCCCGCCGATCTTTGGCCTGTAAGCGATGTATGGTATTATCATGACCTGCATAATGGGTTAAAAGAATACCGCAATGCAGTTAATTCGTTATACGGAGCCCCGGAGAGTTTTGATGACTTTGAAAGAAAGATACAGCTTATTAATTATGACAGCTACAGGGGAATATTTGAATCATGGAACAGCAAGCTGTGGAAGAATACAAGCGGCGTGCTTTTATGGATGAGTCACCCTGCATGGCCAAGCGTTGAGTGGCAGACTTACTCATGGGATTATGGAACATACGGCGCGTTTTACGGCTCGCGTAAAGCCTGCGAGCCTTTGCATATCCAGATGAATTCTATGGATAGTAATGTTGTGATAATTAATTCTTCTTTGAAATCTTGCGGCAATCTGAAAGCTAAATTAGTTGCTTACGATCTTAAGGGAAAAGAATTATATAAAAAGCAGGAAGAAATTAATGCCTCTGCAAACATGCTGACAACCTGCTTTGCTTCTCAATTACCTGGTGACTTACCGGAGGTTTACCTTATCCGTGTTTCATTGTCGGATAATGACGGGAACATAATTTCGGTAAATGACTATTGGAAGAGTAAAAAAGATGAAAACAGTTTCGTTGAATTTAATACGCTGCATCAGGTTAAGCTAAGTGGAAATATATTAAGCAGCAATGAAAGTAATATTACAATTACAGTTACAAACTTGTCAGAAACACCAGCAGTTGGCGTTAATATCAATCTGGCGGATAAAAGCGGCAAGATATTATTGCCGGTATATATATCTGATGGCTATTTTAATCTGCTTCCAGGCGAAAGTAAACAGATTAAAATAAATTATGACGCTCTAAGCTCGCAGCCCGCAGCTGTAATTGCCGAAGGATATAATGTGGCTCAGGGTGAAATAATAAAATTAAAATGACGGGTTATGCCTATGAATATAATAGGGCCATAAATTTAGAAATTTTAAATTATATATTCTGTATAAGGCGAGTCAGTATTAATTGTAAAAAATAGTTTAAAAAATTATGGTAAATAAGTTAAAAGTTTATATTTTAACGTTATACTGATTTTGCAATAAAAGGTGAATTATGAAAGTGTCATTTAAGTTTATTTTATTCCTGTTTATCCTGTCTGTATCTGCTTCCGCCGCGATAAGAGATACATCTTCAATTTATTACTATCAGCTTAAAGCAGATTGGACTTTTAAGCAGGCGGATAGCGCTAACTGGTATCCCGCCAATGTTCCCGGATGCGTTCATACAGATCTAATGAATAATAAACTTATTGATGATCCTTTCTTCGGTACCAATGAACAAAAGCAGCAATGGATAGGGAAAACTGATTGGGATTACAAAACCACTTTCAATGTTCCAGATAACTTATTAGAGAATAAAAATATCGAACTTATATTTGACGGGCTTGATACCTACGCTGATGTTTACTTAAATGATGTGCTTGTACTTTCAGCCGATAATATGTTCAGAACATGGAAGATTCCATGTAAGAATTTATTAAAGCCCGCAGGCAACGTATTAAGAATTCACTTTAAAAATGTATTTGAAGTGGATATGCCGAAAATGGAGAACGCGCCGTTTAAATTATTAGATTCTCCAAATTGCGACCAGTCCGATACAATGCTTGCAATGTATTCCCGGAAAGCACAGTTCCATTACGGATGGGATTGGGGCCCAAGACTTATTACCTGCGGTATATGGAAAGATGTTTATCTTGAAGGCTGGAACGAATTTAAAATTGAGAATGTCGGGATTGTTCAAAAAAATGTTTCTAAAGACAAAGCGGATATAAGCGCCACAATAAATGTTAAATCAGATGTTGATAAACTAGTTTTGATTACTGCAAAAGTTGACGGCTTTAAATATGTTAATCAAAAATTCCAGTTGAAAAAAGGCGAGAACGCAATACCGGCTGTGTTTGAGATGAAGAATCCTGATTTATGGTGGACAAACGGCTTGGGAAAACAGTATTTATATATATTCAACTTTAATGTGCGGGCAGAAGACGGATATAATGATTCAAACATTCAGAAAATTGGAATCCGTTCTCTTGAAATAATCCGTGATAAAGATTCTTTGGGCAGGAGTTTTTACGTTAAGCTGAACGGAATACCTGTATTTATGAAGGGCGCAAATTATATTCCGCAGGATAACTTTCAGAACCGCGTTACAAGTGAACGGTATGAGCATATGATTAAGTCTGCTGCAGATGCACATATGAATATTCTTCGCGTATGGGGCGGCGGAATATATGAAAATAATGAATTTTATGAAATGTGCGACAAATATGGAGTATTGGTATGGCAGGAATTTATTTTTGCCTGTTCAATGTATCCGGCAGATTCTTTATTCTTGGACAATGTTAAGAATGAAGTGCTTGACAACGTAACGAGAATACGTAACCATGCCTGTCTTGCGCTTTATTGCGGAAATAATGAAAATGTCGTAGGCTGGTATAACTGGGGATGGAAAAAGAAGTATCCTCCAAATATTCAGGCTGAATTTGAAAACGGCATGCATAAATTATATAATGAGACGATTCCTAACGCAATTAGGGAACTGGATTCAACAAGGTATTATTTATACACAAGTCCAAGTGCAGATTTTAATGGTGTTACTCCTGCTGAGGGAGACATTCACTATTGGGGAGTATGGCACGGGAAAGAACCGTTTGAAAATTTCAATAAAAATATTGCACGCTTTGTAAGCGAGTACGGCTTCCAGTCATACCCTGAATATAATGCAATTAAAAAATTTACTGCGCCGGAAGAGATGCAGCTTCACTCTGAGACAATGCTATCTCATCAAAGGTGTATGGCTGATAACAGGAAAGATAAGGAATACGGCAACAGGCTGATCCAATGGTACATGGAACGCCAGTATAAGAAGCCGAAGGATTTTGAATCTTTCCTATATACAAGCCAGGTACTTCAGGCGGAAGGTATTAAAGCAGGGATTGAAGCTCACCGGAGGAATATGCCGTTTTGCATGGGTACAATGTACTGGCAGCTTGACGACTGCTGGCCTGCTGCATCGTGGTCAAGCATTGATTATTACGGCAACTGGAAGGCATTGCAATATTATGCAAAGAGAGAGTATGGTACATTCCTTTTGTCTTTTGTAAAGGGCAGTAATAAAGTAAATATTTTTATAGTATCAGACAGTACAAAGAAAGTAAGATGCGGACTGCAGGTTGTTGTCCTGGATTTTTCAGGCAAAGTTATATATAACGGCACTTTTAATGTGGATGTAAGGCCAAATGCCTGCGGCGATTATTTTGCTGTTGACGAAAGTATATTAAAGGGTGCTGATAAATCGAAAATAGTTGTTGTTGCTCAGTTAAGATTAAACGGAAACCTGCTGGCAGAAAATAATTATTTATATAAAGAAATTAAGGACCTGAATTTTGAAAAGCCTGATATAAAATTGCAGACAAGAAAAACAACGGGCGGGTATCTAATCAGGTTGTTATCGGATAAATTTGCCAAAGATGTTTATCTCAGTTCAAGTGAGGATTTAGGTTTCTTTTCAGATAATTATTTCGATTTACTTCCGGGGTTGGCAAGAATAATTAAGCTGGAAACCAAAAAAGATATCGATAATTTAATTAACAGGCTGAAGGTTACTAATTTATCTGATATGTAATTTCTTTATTCAGCATTTGGGAATAAATTATTTTATAAAGTAGCCCCGGCATTTACAGGCTGTGTGAAAACTCATAACAAATTTATTAATATTCAGTATTGAGTTTTTGTTCTTTAAATATAAAACGGCAGGTAAACCGTTAAAACGGTTGAAAATTTTTTATTCTTCATCATTAACACCGCGATTAATCGCGGTGTTAATAATGCAATTACTATTTCCCTTAACTGTTTCAAAAGTTTACCACTCCCTGTGAAAGAAATTAATTAAAATATTTATCATATAATTATTCATGCAAAACTAATTTTCACAAAGGCTCTTTAAGCCGGGGGAAAAAGACACCCTAAAAATTGGCTTTTCCCGTAGGGATGGAGGCCAAGCCACAATATAAGGCTGTTTTTTGGCTAAAGCCAACCAGTTTAGGAAACATATTACCCTGGCTTAAAAGCCAGTGCTATTTTAAATTTAATTTGGACAGATATGAATTATCTACGTTATTAGTTACTTTTAAGTCGTTTTTTCTAAAAACATTAAGGGAGAGCTATGCGAATAATATTTTACTATTGTATCATTTCTTTTACCGTAACTATTCAGGCCTTTTCACAGGTTAATTTTACTTCTTCCAATCTTCCAATTGTAATAATAAATACCAACGGGCAGGATATACCTGATGATCCAAAGATTGATGTAAATTTAAAAATTATTTACAACGGCGAAGG
>JARLHB010000092.1 GCA_031292465.1 Ignavibacteriaceae bacterium | reverse complement strand
TCGGCAGCATTACTTCTTCTTTGATGAAATCAAGTTTCAATAACAGCGTCTTTGTTTCTTCAATATTAAGCCTGCATGTATTATGTGATGTATATTCCTGTGCAGCAGAAACTTTTGATTCGCCCTGATTGAAATACAAATTGTAATTCAGGTCTCTGGTATCGGCAGGTATTCGGTAATAATTTTCAAGATTTTCTGCTTTAGTCATTTCTTCCCGGTTAACAAGTGTTTCATATAACTTTTCGCCGTGACGGGTTCCAATTATTTTAATTTCATTATCAGCCCTATAAAGTTCTTTTAGTGCCCTGGCAAGTATTTCAATCGTGGAAGCGGGTGATTTCTGAACAAATATATCTCCCTGCTGCCCGTTTTTGAATGCAAATAGTACCAAATCAACAGCATCATTCAGCGTCATCATAAAACGCGTCATGTTGGGATCTGTTATTGTAATAGGCTTGCCGGATTTAATCTGCTCAATAAACAGCGGTATAACAGAGCCCCTGGAAGCCATAACATTACCATACCTTGTGCCGGAAAGTATTGTTAAACACCCGTTCAGGTTTCTTGATTTTGCAACCATTATCTTTTCAGAGAGGGCTTTAGACATTCCCATTGCATTTATCGGGTAAACTGCTTTATCGGTGCTTAAAACAATAACCCTTTTTACCCCGTTCTCTAAAGCAGAGTCTATAACGTTTTCGCATCCTTCAACATTTGTCTTTACCGCTTCCATCGGGAAAAACTCGCATGAGGGTACCTGCTTAAGCGCAGCGGCCTGAAAGACAAAGTCCACACCTTTCATTGCCGAATCCAGCGATCGTTTGTTCCTTACATCGCCAATGAAGTATTTAATTTTCTCATTTTTATAATAATTACGCATATCATCCTGCTTCTTTTCGTCCCGGCTGAAAATGCGTATTTCTTTGATTTCCGTATTCAGAAATCTTTTCAGAACGGCATTTCCGAACGAACCGGTGCCGCCTGTTATCAGCAAAGTTTTGTTGTTAAACATATTCTGTGTTAATGTTTTTGAAAATGAATGGATAGAACACAATTGAATAAAATATAGGATCTTTTTCGAATGGATTAGAGAAAAATGCCAATATTAAAATGATAGCCGCAAAAAGTAACAAAACGCCATCTCTTTCTATCTGCAGGCACTTAAAATATTTATAAAATGACCTGATAAAGAATATAAGCCCCAGCCATCCCCAATATAAAAGCAGGTTGGCTATAGTTCCCACCCCTTCCAGAGCCTTTCCAAAGAACTCTGAATACATATATTTGCTCGGGACAATGCCATAACCTAACGGGAACAAGACAGATTCCTGTAATATAAATAGTAAAAATGCAACCCTGTTTACTTTCAGATATTCCTTCCCGCCGGGAGTATATGACTGGTCCAAAGTTGATAAGTAGTCCTGCATTTTAGGAAGCATAAAAGAAAGATTGCTTACAAAACTAAAATAGGTGAACACTACAGGGATAGTAATTAATATTGCAATTACATTTTTGGATTTAATACTGTAAGCCAGCAATAATATCGCAATACCAAGATATGCCATTGTAGATAGTGTTGTAATTAAGGCAATGATATAAATAATATTTCTTTTATCTATAACTAAACCGTTTTTCATAATTCTAAAAAGCAGCGCTAACAGGATCATAAAGGCAAAAGCTCCCGGCTCCCACATAAAACCGGAGTTCCTTAGCTCCGAGCTGGCATTAAATCTGAAAATAATGCTATACCATCCTCCTGAATGTAATATCTCTTCCGATGTAATATTTTTGAATATTGGAGTAAAAGAATTTATAACCCCGGGTAGTAGTATTTGAATTGCATACAAAGGCAAACTGATGACCGTTAATGCAAAAACGACCTTTTCAAACTTTTCAAAAAATGTTTCACCAACTAATTTTAATATAAAATACGGATAAATCATTTTTACAATGAAGCCTGTAAATGTCCATATATCAAATGACGTCCGGTTATAAATGAAGGATACAAGATTAATAATTCCCCAGGCGCAAAACAGAAAAATAATAATGGGATCAATATTCCTTTTCTTTAACAAAAACAGGAATAACGTAAATATGAAAACCCCTATGATAAATTCATCAGTTATTATTTTAAGAGAATTTGCAGATATTAATATTATTAACAATATAAAGAAATATTGTGCATTCTCACTTAAAACGATGCTTCTTCTTTTATATAAAGAGTAAAAATTAGTGGTCATCTATTTAAGATATTTTTATATTTTAAAAGATTTTGGATCAGTTGAAGAGGTTTGTATTAATATTCTATTGAATGAGTTTATTTGCCATACATTTTATTCCGAATAACTTTTATTAACATTATTTGGAAATCTGGTTTTATTGTAACTATTTAGCCCATATACCTTTCATATTGCCAATTATTATTTTTTTGTACTGTACAGGCAGTAATATCATATTTGGAATAGTAGATATTATACTTCCAAGCACCACTCCGGAACTCCCCAGATTCATAAACCTGGCTAAGAAAATAGAAATCGGGATATTAATAATTGCCGCCGCAATACTGACAATAAGCTGAAGTGTTATTTTCCCGGTTCCATTTATGAAAAAGGTATAAGGGACTAAGAATGTATTGGCAATTACATACATTCCCATAATAAAAGTAAGTTTAAATGGAATAGTTACCGACCCTGCTATCCATATCTTATAGACATAACTGGCAGCGAATATCATTCCAATTGCTATTACAGAAAGTATTTTCCATATAAATTTATTCTTCCTGTTTGATTTTTCAATCCATTGAATATCTTTCCTTGTATAAGCGTCTGTTGAACTTGACCACATTGGTGTCATTATTATAAAGTACGCAACTGTTATTATGCTAAAATATTTGTAAGCAATATTATACGGGGTTACAGCAGCCGGGCCTAAAACGTTGGAAATAATTAAACTGTTAGTAGAATAAATGATTACACACGTCAATTGGATAATAAAAAATCGTATACCAAGCGAATATAAATTTCTTGCATATTTAAAATCTACATATTTAAAGCTTGGTTTAAACTTCTTTAGTTTTCCCGTATATATGTAAATTGATAATATTATTAATACTATTACCGGCGCCCCGCTGTATGCCGCTGCTAAACGCAGTAAAGAGCCGGAAGTGTAAATTGTAAGAATGTATACAACCGCCAATGACACAAGGTTGGTAAGAAAATTAATAAAATCACTGTATGCAGGCTTCTGCCACGCAATTAAAATAGTAGTCAATATTTTAAGTATAAACTGTATGCTGAAAAAAGAAAATACTATAAAAAACAGTTCCTTTAGTTCAAATTTCATATAAGCTGGTGTATTTAGTATTTTCGTCCAGTCTATGATGCTGTTGATGCTAATAAACGGTATATAAATTGCGAGCACTATCAATGTAAGCAGGACATAAGTTGTACTTACATAAATTCTTGCAAGATGTTCATTTCCCAGCGCAATCGATTCGGCAAACTTATTTCTTAATCCGTTGCCCAGCCCCACATCAAATAATGTCATCCACGATATAATTGAACTTACTGTAATCCAAATTCCATATCTTACAGGATTAAGATATTTTATTGTTAACGGCACAAGTATAAAACTAATCAGAAGTATCAGGCCTTTGAATAAGAATGAAAACATAATGTTTATATTTATATTCTTTGAACGCTTATCTGCACCCAGGAATAATTTCATTTTATCTAAAACATTACTTCTGTTTAAAATATTTATATTTATAATATTTGCGCCGTTCTCTTTCAAGGCAGTAAGGTTAAATTATGAATTGATTTAAGTAGGGCCTGGTAATTATACAGGCTACTTGATTAAAGCCATTTTTTCAGCTGCAGAATACTTCCCCGCCTGTAGTGAGATCAAATAAATTCCGGAAGAATATCTGCTTCCGTCAAAATAAACCGAATATCTGCCGGCTGCTTTGTTGCCGTTTTCCAGCACCTTAACTTCTTTTCCGGCAGAATCATAAATTTTAAGAATCACTTTACTTTCTCTTGGCAGGGAATATATTATTTTTGTTCCCGGGTTAAAAGGATTGGGATAATTTTGATACAGGGTAAATTCTTTTATAATTGCCCCTGCATTTATGCTTAATATATTTGAAAGGCTATACAATCCGTCATAACCGACTTGCTTAAACCTGTATTCTACCTGGCCGTCAAATGTTACATTTTCCAAATTATCTATAAACTTATAATCTGCGGCAGATACTGTACTTCCGCTGCCTTTAACAAACCCTATTTCTTCCCATGCAGAGTTATTACTTCTTCTTTCAACCCTGTAGCCATATATATTATTTTCAGAAGTAATGGTCCATTTTAATATTACTTTATTCATATCGACAGAACCGGTGAAAACAGTTAATTGGTTTTGCGCTATATAAGTAGTTTCCTGCACGAATGGAAAAGTAAAAGAAATTCCCAATATATTAGGATAATTATCTAAATTAGTAGATAATGATATAAATACCCTGCCTGAATCATCCACACCGCACCCCTGCTGAAAGCCGGCCTGCTTATCGTTTAACCTCGGCCATTCCATAACTTTTTGCCAGCTGCTTCCCATGCCGGAATAATATATAGCAGGTAAAAATGTTGTTCCTGAATCAGCCCTTTCTGTAAATAATATCTGGTTATTATATACAATTAAATTATACACTTCCACTCCCTTAAGAGGACACAACTGAGTAATTGGCATAGGATAATTAAACAAACTATCCCAGTCAATTGAAAATATACCGCTTACACTATTACCGTTATCAGTTCCCCAAATTATTTTATTTGAGCTTGTAATTTGAGGCGTAATTGTTCTGAAAAGTTGAGAAGCAGTGCTGTCAACCCGTCTCCAGCTATTTCCTTCATCTGTAGAGACTAACCATTGCAGTTGTATATCCCAGTCGCCTGTAGTAACAAACCACGCATCAGCATACTTATTATATTTGCAGGTATGAAAATGCCCGATAGAACCAGATAATACTCCCGTAGGATCATGCACTTTCGTTAAAATTTTCTCCCATGTTACGCC
>JARLHB010000091.1 GCA_031292465.1 Ignavibacteriaceae bacterium | reverse complement strand
GGTAATGGTATGTTGTGCCTTTTTTGAATTTAAATTGAAGTGCAAAATTTATATTTGCGTTATCAATCGGAGTTGATTTTAGCTCAGTAGTATCAACTTTAAGCTTGCTGCTTAAATCTTCCGCTTTGTTTTCTGTCTTTTTACTGCATCCCCATAATATGGCGCAGCAAAACAACAATAATAGTATTTTTTTCATTATCACTTCCTTTTAGGTAATAAAAGAATATCTGCTTTTAATCTTAAAATAATCAATTGAATTAACCGGTAATTACGACAAAGACTAAATGAACTTTATAGATAAGGACAAATTTAACAGGAAATTACCGTTTAATGAAATTCTAAGAGAAAAATGTTGATTCATTAAAACAAAAAAAGAATGACTACTGCATGAAAAAGTAGTCATTCTTTGTAAATACACTAATAATCATTTCAGGAAACGGAGTTCTCCAACAATTCTTTCCTTGAAAAGAAATGAGCAATTTCAATTGCCGCATTCTCGTCTGAATCAGAGCCATGTATTACATTTTCAGCCTTGCTTGCAGCATAAAGCTTTCTTATGGTTCCTTTGTCTGCTAACGCAGGATCAGTTGTACCGATTAGTTTTCTAAAATCGGCAACTGCATTTTCTTTTTCCAGAGCAATAGGCACGCACGGGCCGGAAGTCATGTATTCAATTAGTCCCTCAAAGAAAAACTTGCCTTTGTGAACTTCATAAAATCCACCCGCAGAGTCTTTTGTAAGCCGTACCATTTTTATAGCTTTAATTTTGAATCCCGCCTCTGTTATTTTTGTAATTATCTGGCCGATTAAATTTTTTTGCACACCATCCGGCTTTATAATTGCAAGTGTTCTGTTACTCAAATGCTTCTCCTTTTTCTATCTTATTTTTGTTAGAACTTATTTCTTTTTCTTAATTGTTTTTTTTGTCCTGGTTAATCCCTTGGCAGCCTTTTTTACAGGGACCTTAACAACAGCTTTGCGTACCTTAGTAGTTTTGCTCTTCTTTTTCAAAGCATCTATTAATTTAAGCATAGCCGAACCAATTTCTGCAGGGCTCTCAACTACTTTAATCCCGGCTTTTTTCATAACTTCCATTTTTTCTGCGGCAGTGCCTTTTCCGCCGGAAATAATTGCGCCTGCATGTCCCATTCTTCTTCCCGGAGGTGCAGTCCTTCCGGCAATAAATCCGACTACTGGTTTCTTAACATATTTCTTTATAAATGCCGCAGCTTCTTCTTCGGCAGTTCCGCCAATTTCTCCAATCATAATAATCCCTTCCGTATCGGGATCTTCATTAAACAATTTAATTATGTCTATAAATCTTGAACCAATAACAGGGTCTCCTCCAATGCCAACGCAGGTGGATTGTCCAAGGTTTACATCAGAAAGCTGTTTAACTGCTTCATAGGTTAATGTACCGCTCCGGGAAACAACGCCAATCTTTCCGGGCTTATGAATAAAACCTGGCATAATACCTATTTTAGCTTTACCGGGAGAAATTATACCCGGGCAGTTAGGCCCGATAAGCACAACATCTTTTTTCTTTATATAATTGTAAACCTTAATCATGTCGGCAGCAGGTATGCCTTCAGTTATACATACAATAACTTTTATACCTGAACCGGCTGCTTCCAAAATAGCATCCACAGCAAAAGCAGGGGGAACAAATATTACCGAGGTATTGGCATTTTGCTCTTTTACTGCCTGTCCAACTGTGTTATAAATTGGTATTCCGAGAAATTCTGCACCGCCTTTACCGGGAGTTACTCCGGCGACTACCTTTGTACCGTACTCAATCATTTGCTGAGTATGAAAAGATCCCTCTCCACCGGTTATTCCCTGAACAACGAGGCGGGTCTTTTTATCGACTAAGATACTCATGCTTACGTTCCTCTTATTATTGGTTAATTTTATTTGTAAAGATAAGAAAAATCATAATTATTTTATCACGGCTATTTCACATCTGAATTCAAAGCCGTGTTTAAATAACTACGTAGAATTTGCAATATCGCCTAAATAATTAAGGCGTATCTGCGAAATTATCTATAATTTTTATTACATTAAGTATAGAGGATTTTGTACCTATTGTTTTAAAGATTATTTTTGTACCTGAAAAATGAATTTTAATGATTTTAGCAGCTTTTTATATTATTTGTCCACAGCTTTTCCGGAATGGGTTACCCCATCCTATACCTGCGTATTTAATTGAATCTTTATTAACTATTTAGAACCTATGGAAACATCAAACGGATTAAAAAAGATAAAAAATATTGTTATTGGTAATGCAAGAGATCCTCACGATAAAAAAATATTTCATAACCTTTCGCTAATTGCATTTTTAGCCTGGGTCGGGCTTGGTTCAGACGGACTCTCATCTTCATGCTACGGGCCGCCGGAAGCATTTAAAGCTTTGGGCGCTAATCCGTATCTTGGGATATTTGTAGCGTTGGGTACCGGTATAACTATTTTTATTATTGCTGCAAGTTATTCGCATATAATTGAACTTTTCCCGTCAGGCGGAGGCGGTTACTTAGTTGCAAGTAAACTGCTCTCACCGCATGTAGGAATGGTTTCCGGTTGTGCTCTTTTAATTGACTACGTACTAACTATTACAATTTCAGTTGCAAGCGGCGCCGATGCTATATTCAGTTTTTTACCGCGCGGTTTTTATGGCTATAAACTGGAATTTGCAACTTTTGGCGTCCTTGTCCTTTTAATTCTTAATATCAGGGGGATTAAAGAAGCTGTTGTTCCTTTAGTTCCTGTATTTATGCTTTTTGTTGTCACACATCTGTTTGCAATAGTTTATTCAATTTTTGTACATGTACCGCAGTATCATGAAGTGTACAGTTCCGCATCGCAGGGATTGGCAAAATCATTTCATTCGTTAGGAACATTCGGAGTTTTGTTTCTTGTAATGAAAGCGTACAGTATGGGCGCGGGAACATTTACAGGTATTGAAGCGGTAAGCAACGGCATTCCGATTTTAAGAGAGCCAAAGGTGGTAACTGCTAAACGTACCATGCACTACATGGCTTTTTCTCTTTCTATAACAGTTATAGGGCTGATGATTGCTTACCTGTTATTTAAAGTTCACGAAGTACCGGGTAAAACTTTAAACGCTATCTTATTTGAAAACATGACACGTGGCTGGGGCAGCCAGACTGCAACTATATTTATTTTTATTACGCTATTATCGGAAGCTGTCCTTTTATTTATTGCTGCCCAAACCGGATTTCTTGACGGGCCGAGGGTTCTTGCAAACATGGCAATTGACAGGTGGTTTCCAACGCGGTTTGCTATGCTAAGCGACAGGCTTGTAACACAAAACGGTATTCTACTTATGGGCGGTGCATCATTTATTATGATGCTTCTTTCCCGCGGCTCTGTTGATTTTCTTATTGTCCTTTATTCTATAAATGTTTTTATAACATTCAGCCTGTCCCAGCTTGGTATGGTTAAACACTGGTGGCAGGAAAGGAAAACAGAGAAAAATTGGATTAGGAAATTATCCATCAACGGAATTGGCCTGGTTCTGACTTTATTTATTTTGTTTTCAGTCCTTATAATAAAATTCGGAGAGGGAGGCTGGATTACATTAGTTATTACTGCAGGACTTGTTTCTTTAACCCTTGTAATTAAAAAACATTATTTAATTGCCGCCGAACTTTTACGCAGGCTTGATACAATAGTAGATTCAATGGAAGCTTCGATATATAATATCGGTGACGTTGATGAAGCCAAAGAACCGCCGTGTGATCCGAAAGCAAAAACTGCTGCAATACTTGTAAACGGTTTTAACGGGCTTGGCCTGCATACGCTGTTAAGTATTTTCCGGCTTTTCCCGAACACTTATAAAAACTTTGTCTTCCTGCAGGTTGGCTCCGTTGACGCAGGCAATTTTAAGGGCGCAAGCGAAATAGATAACCTGGATGAGCATATAAACAGCGAAGCCGGCAGGTATGTAAAGTATATGAAGGAGCATGGTTTTTATGCTGAAGCTTTTACTGCAATAGGCACTGATATAGTTGATGAGATTACCGACCTTGTTCCTAAAATTACTGCTAAATTTCCGGGCGTTGTGTTCTTCGGCGGACAAATTGTTTTTCCTGAAGAATCATTTATGGGCAAGTGGCTGCATAACTATATTGTCTTTGCCGTACAGAGAAAATTTTACAGGCAGGGAATACCGTTCTTTATTTTGCCTATACGCGTATAACAATTTTAAAATCCCATCCAGGGAGGGGTCCGGGGGTGGGTTGCAGTACTTACAGGTAGCAGTATAAGTTGCATTAACAGATGAAATTTAACATAAACCTCCAAGATTTCTGAAAATCTTGGAGGTTTTTTTTAGTTTTCGCTATACAACAACTTTATGTAATACATTATGTAATAACTTTATTCTCTCAATTGACTTTAACCCTAAATTTTCATTAAATTAATTATTCCACAACAGAAACACTATGCAAAATGACGGGGCTATTGTATCTATGGGAAGTTGGCATATTATAATTTACATTTCGGAAAGAAAAAAGTTAAATGATATTTAATAGACATGAAATAATTTCTTAATTAACGAATGTATAAGAAGTAACTGATACAGATTAAGTGATAGTTATAAATATAATATAGCTATTTTTATAAACTTTAATAAATTTAATGTATATATCAAAATTAATCATAAGAAATTTTCGAAATTTCAAAAACGTAAAGCTATTATTTACAGATGGCATAAACACAATAATCGGGGAAAATGGTTCAGGCAAAACAAATCTCTTTCATGCGATTAGAATCTTAATTGATGACGATTTACCCCGCGGGATTAAATTCACTGAGAGTGATTTTAATAGAGCAGTTGGGGCCTGGAAAGGGAATTGGATTATAATACAAATTGAATTCAGTGATTTAGATCCAAGCGAAGAAGCACAGGTCATTGCTGTACACAAAATTGGCAAGATGGATGAATATGATTCTACTATTGGAACATTTTCGGTTGTTTTTAGACCTAAAGTAGAAATTAGAAAGAAACTTTTTGAGCTATCAATATCAGAATCGAAAACGCAAGCTCAACTGAATGAAATTTTGAACAATATTGATATTGATGATTATGAAACAATATTTATGGGACGTGGCAACTCAGATTTTTCTTTGGATGAAAATTACTTAAAATATGTTGGAGATTATGACAATATTTCTTTCCCCAATCCAGATGAAGAACAGAGCGATATATATGGTGTAAGAACAAACGGTATGTCTATTCCTAACGAGGTATCATGCACATTTGCAAAAGCCTTAAGAGACGTTGAATCAGACTTAAGGAAATATAAAGATAATCCCTTATTAAATTTATTGAGAGGCCATGAAAAAAATATCAAAGTTGCAGAAAAAGAAGGAATTAAAAAAGACATTGAAACACTTAATAATCGAATTTCGGAACTAAATGAAGTACAAGAAGTATCAAATGGTATCTCAGACAGTATTAAAAGTGCAGTCGGTGAGACATATGCTCCTAATATTAAAATTAAATCCGAATTGCCTTCAGAAATGGATAAACTTCTGCAATCATTAAGATTATGGGTGAGTGACCCAGATGAAAATGGTTATGAGGGAAAGATCTGGTAATTAAGTTTAGGTGGTGCAAATCTGATTTATTTATCTATGAAAATATTAGAATTTCAAAAAACTAAAACGGAGGACAAAATTGCAAATTTTTTCCTTATTGAGGAACCAGAAGCTCATATTCATACACATATTCAAAAAACATTATTTCAAAATCTAGGAAAACAAAATACGCAGATAATAATTTCGACTCATTCCACTCATATTTCCTCAGTTAGTAAAATTAGTTCAATAAATATATTAAGCAGGTCAAATCAAGAAGCAAAAGTTTTCTCTCCTTCATTTGGGTTATCGACTGATCAAAAAAACCGAATAGAAAGATATTTAGATGCGGTAAGAACAAATTTGCTTTTCGCTAAGGGTGTTGTCCTTGTCGAAGGAGATGCTGAACAAATTCTAATTCCAATCCTTTTTAAGAAAGTTTTTGGTATTTCATTAGACGAGCTTGGAATAAGTTTAATAAATATTGGCAGCACTGGATTTAAAAATATTGCAATACTTTTTCACAATGATAGGATTAGAAAAAAATGTGCGATTTTAACCGATCTCGATACTTCAATTGTTAAATTACCAAAGGACAAATTGGAAGATTCTAAATCACAACAGCACTATAGAAGATCACAATCAGTTGGATTGCAAAGAAAAGAAGATTTGGATAAATTTTGTGAAAATAATGATTGGATCAATATCTTTTATTCTAAATATACTTTCGAAGTTGATTTTTTACAATCTGATAATTCTTTTGAAATTGATAAGACTATTGATAAAGCATATAAACGTAGTGTCGAAAAAGATATTATAAAAGAGAAAATCAATAGGAAGGATTTATCTATTTCGGGTAAAGAAGTTCTAAGGCTGGCAAATAAATTTGGGAAAGGTTGGTTCTCAATTATGCTATCAGAAAATGTTAACCATATTACTGGTGTTCCAGAGTATATCCTAAAGGGAGTTGCCTTTACTTGTCAAAATGCAAGGCCTGAAATCCTATTCAATATGGCAAAATATAGACTTAGTAAATTAGCTCAAGTTACTTTTCATGATGATAATACAAACTATGAAAAAATACTTAAAAATATGGAAAAACAAAAAACCCCTAAACTGGCTCTTCGCTATTACACAAAGGCACTAAAATCTGATACACTTACTGAATTTATTAAGCTAATACAAGCATGAATTTTCAGTCACTAAATGAACATCAAATTAATGCTATTAAAAGAGAAGGTAATGTATTACTAATAGCTTGTCCGGGTAGTGGGAAAACTCGAGTACTTATTTATAAAGTTATTTATGAACTTGAAAAATTAGAAAATTCTAAACAAAAGATTTTAGCAATTACTTTTACAAATAGAGCTGCTGATGAAATTAAAAGGAGGCTTTATGAACTAAATATTGATGATTCAAGGCTATGGACCGGAACTATGCATTCCTTTTGTTTAGATTGGATCCTTCGACCATATTACTGTTATAGTGACAGATTAAAAAATGGCTTTGTAGTTGCTGATGAATACAAAAGTGAACATCTTATGAACACTTTAAAATCCAAGCATCATATTCCATTTTGGGCTAGAATTTCTACAAAAATCCTTAAGGATGGAACACTAGAAGAAACCACATATCCAGAGCTTGTAAATGAATACCATAGCTTATTAGAAAATGAAAAAGTAATAGATTTTGATCAAATTCTTTATTTTTCATATAGCCTGTTGAAAGATTATCCAAAAATAAAATTAACTCTGAATAAAATATTTAATTATATATGTGTTGATGAATATCAAGACATACAACAATTACAGTACTCGATTTTATCTGAAATAATTAAATGTACTGATAATTCTACTAATTATTTCTTAGTCGGAGATAGAGATCAAGCGATTTATAGTTCGCTTGGAGGTATAGCAAAAAGTTTTAATGAAATAAAAAGCGAATTTGGCAATAGACAATTATTTCAAATGGAACTTATAGGCAATTATAGAAGTACGCAAAGAATAATTGATTATTATAGAAATTTTCAAATAGATGGAACTGAGATTATATCTCTTTGTAATTATTCATCCGAAAATGGAATAATCTCATTCAATGATACAATTCATATGGATGAACTAGATGAATTTATTGCAAATATCATTTCTACTAACTTAGCAGATGGAGTTCAAGAGAAAGACATTTGTGTAATTGCACCCCAATGGTGGTTGGTAATCCCGATGGGCCGTAGACTTACAAGATTATTACCAGATGTTAATTTTGATGCATTGGGATTATCACCGCTCTTAAGAAACCAAGAGAACATATGGTTCAAATTAGCTAAACTATTTTTAGTTGCTCCTTCACCCAAAATGCATTCTGTTAGAAAAAGATGGGCAAATGAGTATATACATGAATTAGAGTCCATGCAAATAAACCTTGGCATCCTAAAGGACAATAAGGCACGTAATCTACTTCGAAAGGTCAATTCTATATCCTCTGATAAAATAAATGGTTTAGATTATTTAGAAGATTGTTTTTTACAATTTAATGATTACATTGGTATTTCAATGGTAGGAAATATTAAATTAAGTCAACAATGGGAATATTTTTTTGACGGATCCAGAGAAAGACTTGCAAATCCACAATTTGAATACGCCGCTGATATATTGAGTTTTAAAAAATATTTTAATCATGGCAAAGGCGTTGTAGTAAACAGTTGTCATGGAATTAAAGGTGAAGAATATACTACAGTAATTGCATTTGGTTTACTTCAAGGTTATTTACCTAATAGGAATGAAATCGATCCATTTAGAGCTGCACACAATTTATTATATGTTATTTGTTCTCGAGCAAAAAAAAATCTTTATTTAATTTCAGAAAGAGGAAGAACTATTAGAGGTAATCCAGGTCTTACCACTGAATTACTAGAACAACTTGATTATGAATATGATTAATATTATAAAAGCTAATTAATTGTAACAAATGTAGATTGTAAAACATGAACATCATTGGTTAATATAGTTGGTATTTTTGTGATAAGCGCTTTATAATTCGAAAACTTCCCTTATAAATGGATGGAAGATTTTAAGATCGAACTAATCTGAACAGACTGCAAAAAATAAAGATTTTACAGAACTTGTAAGGCATCGTGATGTTAAGTCCTTTGTATAATTAATACACTACGTATCGCCCTTACAGGGCTAAGAACAAAGATAAATAGATGAAAGATGGTATAATAATAAATCAAATACTCCACAGAATTATATTCTCGCGCAGCGCGGTAAAACATTAGTAGGACAAAATAAATTGTATTTATCATAATAATGATATAATTTTGACATAAATATTAGAAGGATAATATTATGCCGATAATAAAG
>JARLHB010000090.1 GCA_031292465.1 Ignavibacteriaceae bacterium | reverse complement strand
GTTTAGCCCAAATTCCAATTCCGAATATATAACTGAGAGTTAAATAAATAATAAGCATTCCTATTCTTAACCCGAACATATCGCCTATCCATCCTATAACAATCTGAATTATAGCGCCGCCTATTATTGCTGTGCATAATATCCCTGCAAAAGAACCATGATGACTTTCTACAGAATTAAGCGCTAAAGAAAATACTATAGACCACATTACCGAAAGTGAAAACCCAACCATAGGGAAAGCAATTAGCGCAGCACTGCCGGGCCCAAATAAGGCAACCGATAAGCATATTACTGCGGAGACAACTGCCCCTACTAATATTTTCCTGCTGTCAAAAAGTTTTAATAATCCAAGGCCCACAAAGCATCCTATTGAAAGCATTCCCCAGAACCAGCCGACAATTGAAGCGCCGACTGTAATCGGGTCATAATTATGATATGTATAAAGAAACTTGGATAGCCAGTAAGAAACACCCTGCTCTGTTCCTACATAAGCAAATATCCCGATGAAATAAAGTATAACTGTTTTTTGTTTAAACAGATTCTTGTGCGCTTCCCATGTACCTGCTTTTTCATCTTCGTTCCGTTCAACTGACGGGAAGCGGGAGAGTAAGATTATTGCCGTCATTATTAAAGTTATTAAAGCAAATACCCAGTACAAAGACGTCCAGTGCAAATTGGAAGGGATGAGCCCTTCGAAAATATATTTTACAAGATTAACTTCCTGCTTCTGTCCAAGATTTGTTACAAGGTAGGATAGAAACAAGGGTGCTATAAATGATGCAGCTCCAAATATTAATTGTGCAAGCACGGAATTAAATGCAAAATTTTCTTCGCCGCCTGCAACTCTTAAAAGCGGATTTATTGCTACCTGAAGCATAGCCATTCCTGATCCCATCAGAAACAGGGATATAATAAATACCAGGTAATGTGGAAACAGCGAAAACAGAAACGCGCCAACAAATGCTACAACAAACGCAGCAACCATAATTGCCTTCTCTTTGTACTTTTCAACCAGCATTCCTGCGGGTATTGACATAACTCCGTATGCTATAAAGAAAGCAAACGGCAGCAAAGCCGATAGGGTAAGGCTAAGATTAAAACTTGTAATTACATCAGGGTTAAGAGCACCTAAAATATTAGTTATAAATGATATTACAAAAAAGACAAGAAAAATTAACCACGTTAAGTAATAATTCTTTTTCATATTGTTACACTATCCAAATAAATTTGTTCAGAAATAAGTTATTTTAAATTCCAGCCTGATACTTTAAGAACAGGAACAGCCCCGCCTAAATCCGTTTTTGAAAAGTATCCTTTTATTTTTCTCTTCTCCCCTGGGAATAATGAGAAATAATTATCATCCCAGAAAATGGGCAATACACATTCGCCATTCTTCCCCTTATTAACAGATAGGACCACCTGGAATGCGAGTTTATTCGTATTATTAAAAATCTCTGTCTCTATCTCTTCCCTGCCGTTTACAGTATTTATACTTTGCTTTATACTTAAATTGGTTTTTTCTAATTTACTAAGGTCTGTTAGGTCTGCAAATTGCTTATCAGGTGTTGCACACCAGCTTGCATTAGCTGTATCAAGTATATCCGGTTTTGAAGACAAGCAATAAAGGTTTGAACTTACTACCTCTTTGCCTTTGATAAGTTTTAAATTAACAAAGTATGTTTTACTTAAATCATCAATTACAGGCAGCTTTAAGATTTCTTTTGATTCATCCGGCGAAAGATTTAACGAAACGCTCTTAGAAAATTTTTCGGATAAATTAAAATTCAATACATCTATTTTAGCCGTTAAATTATTTTGTCGATTAATTGTATTGTTTACAACCATAATAGAGGCATTGCCGTAATTATACAGAATATGTACAGGTTCACAAGCCTTTTTTGTACCGTAAAATGCACCCGCCGGATTTAAATAATAATCATAAAACTGCCACCATAGTTTTGGCCAGGCAGAATTAAGCATCCAGTGTATTACTCCGGTTGCCGTATTTTTATTTGCAATATGAGCTTCAAACATTGCACGCGTGCCTTCATAACTTAAAAACTGGGCTTTAGTACAGTAGTCATTTAAATTTGAAGGTTCACCTAAACGGTTAGACAAAGCAGAATTAAATACTTTTAAATTACTAAATGTCATTTTGGGACAATGGAAATTCCAGACACTGTCAATCGGCCACAAATGATTTTCCGGAATCATCTTCTTTATGCTCTCAATAGCCGGCATTTCAACCCCGGGGCCAACCTCTGTATTAAACCCGAATGCGCCTCCGCGGCTTTTATCTGTCCACCAATATATTGGCGCAACATAATCATAAGGCCCGCGCATTTTAACTGCGGTCTTACCCGTTAACTCACTTGTATGCTCTCCTGCCGCTGCAAGCACCGGCCTTGTTTCATCTATCCTTTTAAGTATTGTCTGATACTCTTTTTCAAGTTCCGGCCTTGGAAGCCTGTCGCTCCCGTATAGCCATAAGAAAATTGCCGGATGATTCCTAAGCCATTTTACCTGGTCTTCCCATGACTGTGCTATCAACTTTATATCTTCGGGTGATTTAATCCCGCCAAAATCATCCACATGCTTGCCTATATATTCATCGTTCTCCCATTGACAGCTCCATCCTGCCATAATCAGGACTCCGTATTCATCGCAAATGTTATATAAGTCATCGCTTGTTCCCCAAAACCCTTCAAGGCGTATTGCATTCAGGCCCATTTGCTTTACATATTCTATCTGCGTTTTAATATTCTTATAATCATTATTAAGGAATAAATTATCAACCCATCCGCCGCCTGCAATAAGAACTTTTTTGCCGTTTAATTTATAACCGCGGAAGCCGTCTTCATTTATATAATCAGATACTTCACGTATACCGAATTTTGTACTGCATACATCAGATGTTTTTCCCTCAATGTCGAATTTTAATTTCAGATTATACAGTTCCGGTTTACCAAGGTTATACGTCCACCATATTCTTGGATTGTTTATTTTTAACTGTGAGTATTCAGCCGGGTTAAATGTTACAACACTATTTTCCAGCGGCTCCAAAGCAACTCTTTTTGAAATTTTAATTCCCCCGATTTCTCCGTAAAGCACACCGCTTATTTTATTGTCTGTATTATTCTTTACTTCAGCAGAAACCGTAAGTTCGGCAGATTTAAATGTTTCTAAATTTACTTCGCTTTTTACAAAAGGATAATTAAGAGATACTTCCCCGCTTATTTTTAATTTTACTTCTCTCCAGATACCCATACTGTTATCAGGTGGATCAGGATTCCAGTCGGCAAACCCAACCGAAGGCTCTCCCGGCTGCC
>JARLHB010000089.1 GCA_031292465.1 Ignavibacteriaceae bacterium | reverse complement strand
CCTTTCTGAATGGTCATATTCAAATTCATCAATTATTTTCAGAAAGCTTTTTAATGTTTCCGGGTCCCGGTAAGGCAGATAAGCATTTTTAAATATATCCCTGAAAAGCGGGGGAATGTTTTCGTTAATATTCATTTTCTGAATAGCTTCTGCGTAAAGAGTAAGCACTTCAAATCCGCCCAGTTTTTTTGCCATCAGTTTTTTCCAGCCGTACATAGCAAACTCGCCGGAAAAGAAATTTCGTTTACCGCCGATTTCTTCCGCTTCGGCGTCCATATCATCCATAAATTTATATATTAGCGCAATGGTAATTTGTTCTACCTGGGACTTAGGGTCAGGGACTTTTCCAACAAGTATATCTCTTGCAGTATCAATTCGTCTTTTTGTTTCGTTATCTAACAATGTATCTTTCTCTTTATTGGGCTAAAGCCCGGTTTCTGCTTCTTCGGTTCTTATCTACGCCCTAAAGGGCGTAGTTATTAATATGTATTTGCCTATGCAATCAAAGTCGTAGCTACAATAAGAATGCGTTCTCTCTTGGGCTAAAGCCCGGCTTCTACTTTTCGGGCTGTTATCTACGCCCTAAAGGGCGTAGTTATTATTATCATTCATATAACTCCGCCCTTTAGGGCGGAGAATACGGGGAATGACAAAGAAATCGGGCTTTAGCCCAAGAATTTAAACCCATATTTTTTCATAAACTCATTATATTCTTCTGTATAATTTTTCTTTTGATGATGCTCATCCTGATTCCTTATATAATTTCTAACCGTATCTATTTGCGATTCACTTACTGAAACTGCAAAATACTCATCAGCCCATTCAAATTGTGTCCCGGTGAGCTTGTTCTTATTTATCCAGAATGAAGATTCGCCTTTTATCAATTGAACAACCTTGGAAATATTCTGATCTACACCTAAAGAAATAAGGCAATGGATATGGTCTTTAGCGCCATTCACTTCGTCAATAAAAATATCTTTCTGTTCTGCATTTTCTTTAATATGACAGACAAGTTTGTTTTTTACTTCCCGGGTTAAAAAACATTCTCTTCTTTTAGTCCCGAAAACAATATGAATCCATATTCTTACAAAAGGCATTTTAATTACATAAATTGATTTAATGAAATATAGTCTTTAATATATTCAGGGATAATTTCTCTCCAATGTTGTGGTATGGCCTTAAAATCTTTCATTGTAAAATTAGGATTAACATTTAATTCCGTATAATTTTTATTATCGATAATATCCCTTACCTTACTATCCGTAGCATACGCCTTAAAAAAATATTTCATTGCAACTATATGTGTTGCATCGTTTGGCTTGCGGTCTATTATAAATTTTTCAAATTCTTCATCAAGCATTTGATCTTTAGATTTGAAATACGGTATCATACCATATATTTTTTCCAATATTTCGCGCATAGTAATTCTTCTGTCAACGCCCGCTGCTCTTCTAAGCTTTTCAATCGTATAAAATTCTTCGGGTTTATTAAGAATATTTTTGCTCATATATTCAATTACTTTTTCCCAATTCCCAAGGGAAATATTTTCTCGTATAAAATCGTCTTTTTTTACTTTGTCTTCAAATTGCTCAAAAAACATCCTGTCAATCTTCATCCCGTTAATTCCGACTGCTTTTTCTTCCATTAAGACTAATTTATCATCATCTTTATTTTCATATCCGGCAGGAACTGTCGGCGGTTCAGGGGATTCGCCTCCTTTATGGTAAAACTTTGGCAGTTCCAATATTTCATCATAATTAAACTTTTCTTCAAAGTATTCACAGTTGGCAAAAAAGTCGAACAGCTTATATTTTTTCTTTTCGGTAATTACCTGTGCTTCTTTCAGAGATTCTTTCATTAACTTATCAGAAAGCATTTCCGTAAATTCATATTTACGCGTACCTCTGCCTTTTATCTGTATAAAATCAGTCGGTGAAAATATTGGTCTCATTAAACAAAGGTTAAGTATATCCTGGCAGTCGTAGCCTGTGGTCATCATACCTACTGTAACGCAAACTCTTGTCTTACTTGTCCTATACTCAGGTATAAAGTTTCCGTCACCGTTCAAGTTATTATTTGCAAAATCTATTGTGAATTGCTGTGCTTCAGAAATTTGGGAAGTTACCTGAATTGCAAAATCAGAATTGTATTTACCGGGGAACATTTTGTCGGCTAACTCATTAAGAATCTGTGTAAGCTTTGCAGCATGGTTCTGGCTTACGGCAAACACAATGGTTTTGCCAATTTCCCCGCTAATCGGGTCTCTCAGGGCATGGTCCAAAAAAGTTTTACAGAATAACCTGTTTGTATCTTCAGAAAAGAATTTCTTTTCAAAATCACGTTGAAAATAATCCTGCTCTTCTTCTTCATTATTTTCATTTATAACAATAATCGAATATCCTTCATCAGACAGAAGCTGTGTTGTAATATCCGTCCTTGCGTCAACTACAATCGGACTTATTAAAAATCCGTCCTTAACTCCGTCTATTAAAGAATAACGAAATGTAGGCTGGCCGCTTTCACACCCGAAAGTCCTATAGGTATCCAAAAGTAATCTTCTTTCCAAATCTCTCGGATCATTTGCCCTGTCAATTTTTTTAAGATAATCCTTTGGAGTTGCAGTAAGCCCAAGCTTATAGCCTATAAAATACTCAAATATTGCCCGTGCATTTCCGCCAATAGAACGGTGCGCTTCATCAGAAATAACCAGATCAAAATCTGTAGGAGAAAATAATTTTGTGTATTTATTATTAAATAAAAGCGATTGCACGGTAGTAACAACTATTTCACCATAATGCCAATCGTCTTTATTCTCTTTATATATAACAGATTTGTAATCATTTTTTAAATAATTTTTAAATGCCTTATTCGCCTGATCTTCTAATTCCAGCCTGTCAACCAGAAACAGGACCCTTCTTGCATTACCTGTTCTTAAAAACAATTTAATTACCCCGGCGGCAATTAGGGTTT
>JARLHB010000088.1 GCA_031292465.1 Ignavibacteriaceae bacterium | reverse complement strand
ATCCTGGTAGAATCGGTTCTCATATAAGTTATAAGTCCCTGAAGACCTTCTTTGCCAAGGTCAATACCTTCATATAATCTTTGGGCAAGCATCATTGTTTGCTTTGGCCTCATCTTCAATCTTCTGGAAGCTTCCTGCTGAAGGCTGCTTGTTATAAACGGCGGCGGCGCATTCCTTTTGGTGCTTCTTTTGGAAGTATTGGATATTAGAAATTGTTCTTTTGCTTTTATCCTGTCATAAAAATCAGTAGTTATTTTTTCGTCAGACAGTGCAATATATTGTGACAAAAACTCCTGCCAGTCTGCATCGGACATAACAGGCTTCTGTTGAAGTTTTATATCTTTGCCTTCAACGCTAAACAATTTAGCTTTAAAAGTCTCGCCTTTTTCAGTGCTAAAAACCGCCCATATAGACCAGTATTCGGTTTTTATAAACTTTTCAATTTCAGTTTCCCTGTCGCAAATTATTTTTACAGCAACGGACTGGACCCTGCCTGCCGATAACGAAGTATTGCCGGACATTTCAATAACTGCTTTCCAAAGGAAAGGGCTTATTTTATAACCGATAATCCTGTCCATAACCCTGCGCGCGCGCTGGGATGTAACAAGGAATTCGTCAATATTTTTCGGCGCTTTCATAGCTTTTTCAACGCCGCTTTTAGTAATCTCGTTAAACAATACCCTGTATATCTTAGTACCGGAATCATGGTTTAAAATATCGGCAACATCCTGTGCAATTGCTTCGCCTTCACGGTCAGGGTCAGTTGCAATGTATATGTTTTTACTTTTTGCTGCAAGAGACTTTATTTTCTTTACTGTGTCTCCCTTACCGCGAATAGTTACAAATTGAGGCAGAAAATTATTGTCAACTTCAACCCCTAACTTTGTTTTAGGTAAATTTCTTATATGGCCTACGGTAGCCTCTACAACATAATCTTTACCAAGATACTTGTTTATTGTCTTAGCTTTTGATGGGGATTCTACTAAAACCAGATTCTTACTCATTCTATTGTAATCGCTTTCTCAATTGATAGTGTCTGAAGAATATAGCGTATACCTGCTTCCCGGAAGAGAAACCCTGTCTATATCCAGTATTACCGATAACATCAATAAATTTATACTTTCCTTTGTCCTTGTTTTTTCCGGGAAAGATATAATATTATCAATAATAATTTCAATTTCACTACTATTTATTAAACCAATATTGTAAAAATGTAAAATATAATCATAATTTTGCAATCCAACTATGGATGCTTCATTTTCGGACAAAATTCTAATGCTTTTGGAAACCTGATGATTTAATTCCCTGGTTATATACAAATCTCGCAGTTTTTTCTCATAAATCCAGCTATATGCAGCCGCAATTAATGTTTTCCTTTTCTTATTAGGCAGGCGCAGGGAACGCTCTATATCTTCAAAGGAATAATCCTTATCAATACCCTGAACAATGGTTTCAAGAACCTTAACAATTTCCGATGACATCTAATTTCTTTTGATTTTCAACTGTTTTATGAACATTTCCAACATACTATTTTCTAGTTTCTTCATCACTAATTTATCACTTTTCCTAAGATCATCATAATCAAGCAGATGCAAAATACCATGTATTACCAGCCTGAAATACTCGTATTTTTTAGGAACACCGTACTTTTTAGCATTAAAATCGGCATCTTCTAAAGAAATATAAAGTTCACCGTCTAATAACTTATGATCTCCGGTATAATTAAAGGTTATTATATCTGTAGAAAAGTAATGTTTCAGATAATCCTGGTTGATTTCCGTTATTTTATCTGAATGAATAAAATTTATGGGAAGTGATGAAATATCAAAATCTAATTCATTTTTTAAGAAATGGACTAAATTATGGACACTTTTCTTGTTTAGGACTGCTATACCGCCTATATTGACTTGTAAGTTTTTAACCACGTTACGTACGATTCCAAATAAAATTTTTAGAACTTATTATAGTTCTATACACATTCCTTCTTTTGAAGCGACGCAATTTATAGTAGAATTTTCACTATTCAAAACGGAAAGTGTTTCTTTTAGCAAATCATCTATCTTTTCATCACAATAATCCGGGTTATAATGGAATAAAACGAGGTTTTTAACCTTTGCAAGTATACTGAAATATGCCAAAGTAATATTTCCTGTATGCCCCCAGCCCTTTTTATTTAAGACAGAAATCTCATCATACATGGAATCGTGTATCAAATAATCACAATCGCTGCAAAATTCGACCAATTCTTTATATTTATCAAGTATTTTCACACCGGATATGTCATCTTGTGAGTCATGGGCATGCAGTTCATTGTCTGTCATATAGACTATCTTTTTATTGCCCTCCGTGAACTTATAAGATATCGTAGGGGATGAATGATTTGCACGTCTTGTCTCAACTTTAACATTGCCTATTTGGTAAACGGAATCGGTTTTAATTTCTATAAATTTCGTTTTAGACCCGGCTTCATCCAAATTAATAGGAAAATAATTAGCGGTCATTTGGTAGCCAAGAATTTCTTTTACCTTTTTGTTGCTGCAGCCTTCGCCATAAAACGTAATATCCTTTCCCTTTTCATATAACGGCATAAAAAAAGGGATTCCCTGAATATGATCCCAATGGTAATGACTTATAAAAATATGTATGGATTTATCCCCGCCATTTTGGACCAAAGATTTGCCAAGTTCTCTTAATCCGCTTCCGGCATCTAAAATAATTAATTGATTATCACTTGTCCGAAGCTCAACACAAGGAGTATTTCCCCCATACTTAAGTGTACTCTTACCGGGTACCGGTATTGAACCTCTTGTACCCCAAAATCTTAAAAACATTTTACTTACTTATATTCCTTAAGGATTCTATTGTAATCTCTGTATATTTTTTATAACGTAAAGCTGATTTTTCAAAATCATTTAACTCAATATCAGTTAAATCGCGAACAATTTTTGCAGGAACTCCGGCAACTAATTTACCGCCCGGTACGACAAAATTCGGCTTAACCACTGAACCTGCAGCTACTAAAGCCTTTTCTTCTACCACAGCGCCGTCTAATACAACAGCACCCATCCCAATTAAGCATAAATCCTTAATTGTACATCCATGCAGTGTAACAGAGTGCCCGATTGTCACCATATTGCCTATATTCAATGGGTACTTGCCGCTTGTCACATGCAACATGCTGCAATCCTGAATATTAGTCAAAGAACCTATTCTAATATAATTAACATCTCCCCTAATTACTGTGTTGTACCAAACACTTGAATCCGGCCCAATTTCAACATCGCCAATTATTTTAGCGCCGGAAGCTAAGAAAACGTTTTCTGATAATTTAGGATATGATTTAAGGTAGGGAAAAAGTTTTATCTCTTCATCTAACTTTTTTTTAATCTCGGAGGCATCCATCCGCTTTTCTTCCATGATTTTAGTTCAACTCTAACGTTACCAATTATCACTTTTAATTTCGCCACTATTGGTATAGAGGCGCTGTCATTCGAGAACCAACCTTCAAAATATCCGGTCAATCCGAAGACACTTACAAAATTCATTGTCCCGTCAAGCCTTACGCAAGATACATCGTAGTCCACAGCATCTATTGAGACGCCTGTAACCGCTGTATATGAAGTCATGTTGGTTATACTTCTTTTCTCATTAACAAAACACGGCAGGCTAACAGTTTTACCGCTTCCACTGAATATTCTTGCAAAATATAATATTGAAAGGCCGTCCTGGAATTCCTGCTTTGTGGAGGTAGTTGAATCTGTCCATAACTGATAAGGCTTAATCTTACCTTTTTTTATCCTTGTTTTATCTTTTGTGTAATCTGTGTAATATTCGGTAAAAGTTGTGTATTCTTCTTTTTTTACTATCCCGCGGAAAAAGACCGAGTAATACTTTGCATTCATCGTAGTTTCATAAATCATGTGCAGAGTAACAAAGGGGATCCCTGAATATGAATCCATATAAGCTACGGTACTGTAATAATTCATGCCGTCAACAACTTTTTTACCTTTTACTATTATCTTAATTTCGCCAAATTTAATGAACGTGTAACTTACCACATAGGTCAGTTCTTCGCCCACTTCTAAATTTTTATCCGATGCGAAGTTAACAGTATATTCGCGCGTACCTGCATTTACGTATTCATACGCAATAAAACCGATTACAAAAGCGACAGACAGTACTATTATTGTTCGCATCATTTTGATTTGGCAAGTTTCCTTGCTTCACTAAATAGGGTTATGCCCTTTTTAAATTGGCCATCATTATCTACCATTATACGGTACCAGCCGTCTTCTTTCCAAAATGTTCTGGCAATTTCGGCTTTTAACCGGGCGGTAATATAATCTTTATCTTTCTGAAAGTCTTTGGCTGAAAAATTGACCTTCCTGCTTTTCGAAAATTCGCTAAAGTCTTTTATGTCTTTTTCACTAAAAGAAAATTGCTTTACAAAATCATTCATTTTGTTTCCGTATTCGGCTTCAATTTTCTTTTTATTACTTTCAAGGTAGTAAAGAATAAACTGATATAATATATTTTCTTTTAATAAGGAAATGGTATAATCAGAAAGGTCCGGGGTTTTAACTATAAAATCAGGAGTTATTCCTCCACCGCCGTAAACTGTGCGGCCATCTGCTGTTTTGAATTTAGGCCTTGATGAATCTTTTTCAGCAGTATGGCTGATGTTGTCGCCGCCTTTTTCATTGCTCTTTCCTGCTTCTTTAAAATACTCGTCTTTATCTTTCAGGTTTTCATATTCCCTTTGTATTAATCTTCCTGAAGGAGTATAATATCTTGCAATTGTCAAACGAAGCGCTGAATTATCCTGCAAAGGGAACTGCTTTTGTACAAGCCCTTTGCCAAATGTAGTTTCGCCAACAATTAATGCCCGGTCCCAATCCTGCATTGCACCAGCAACAATTTCGCTTGCAGAAGCGCTGCCTGAATTTACAAGTATAATGACCGGGAGATCCTTGTATGGAGCTTTTTTAGTGGCATCATATTCTTCATTGAATTCCGAACGCCTGCCTTTTGTATAAACAATTTTTTTATTGTCGGAAATGAACAGATTAGAAATATCAACAGCCTGGTTTAATAGTCCGCCGGGGTTATTTCGTAAGTCAAGGATTAATTGTTTCATACCCAAGGTTTTTAAATCTGAAAGGCTTTTATTTATCTCATCAAAGCTGGTTTCTGAAAATCTCGATAAGGAAATATAACCTGTTTCATGATCATACATAAAGTGGGAATCAACGGAATGCAAATGTATTTTTGCCCTCGTAATTTCATATTTCACGGGTGATTTGATGCCAAACCTTGATAACGTGATACTAACTTTTGTGCCTGACCTGCCACGCAATTTTGATCTTACATCATCATCGTTTAATCCGATAGCGCTTTTATTGTCTATTGTTAATATCTTATCACCGGACTGTATACCAAGAGCCTCGCTCGGTCCCCCTGAAATTGGTGAAACAACGGTAAGCGTGTCATTTAATATTTGGAATTCTACGCCGATTCCCTCAAAATCTCCCCGGAAAGAATCCTCTACAGACTGCATTTGTTTTGCCGGTATATATACGGAATGCGGGTCAAGCTTGCTTAACATACCGTTTATTGCGGCTGTTACCAGCTTTTCAGAATCTACTTTATCGACATAATACTTATCGGCATAAGTAAGGACATCATTAAATTTTAGTATGCTATCCCGTAAATTATCATCGGAAAAAACTTTTTGAATCAGTATCCCAAGAATTATTCCAATAGTAAGAATAAGGATAGAAAAAGAAATATTTGATTTTCCCAGCTTCATATAACTGAAACTTCCTGTTATAATTTAACGGATAATGTTAAATAGCTTTGGAGTTGATTGGTTATAACCGAGTTCTGAAGCGATTCATTCAAATAAGCCAATTTGAATATAATAAAGTATTGTTTTACAGGTTCATAAGTTAAAGAAGCACTTGTAATACGTGAGTATTCCATATCACCGTTAAGTAATTTGGAATTATTTGAGTCAAACGTACGGTGTCCTAATGTTTCATCGCCGCCTACATTAATAATAGTGCCGTCCGGCAATACAGGATTGGCGCCGTGGAGAATATATTTAAAGCTTAAATCGATATTTGTTCTGTAATTAAGCCTGTATGTAATTTCACCAAGAAATAGTTCACTGTTCGGCTTAAGGCTTGAACCTAAATCGTAACCATTGTTCGTAAAATTACTGCTGCCGGTGCGGTGAGTGTGAACATATGGGGATATCATCGTATACTCAAATGTCAAGTCCGCTGGGATTATATTATACAGGTTTGAAGAAAATACTCCTAAATCCCAAAGGGTTTCGTTTCCATACCAACCTGTGCCAATTTTGGAGAAATCTATATCATCAATTAAAAGGGTACCAAATATTTTCATTCCCTTAATTGATTTATCGCTTACGTCAAAAAACAGGAAGGAATTATCTCTGTCCTGGTTTGCATGTTCAATTGATTTATAAAATGCAAATGGGTTCAGGTATGAAAAATCAAGCGACCTGTCGCCGTAAATAATCATTTCACCTGCGCCAATATTTAATTCATCTGAAATATCAAACCCGATTCTGTGGTAACCTATATATTTTTCACCCACCTGGTTTATTCCGCCTGATATTGAGTCCGGCTGAAAGACTGTTTCTCCCAGAAGTTTGCCATGGAAATAGGAATATGTAAAGAACTTATAATTGATATTAAAGCCAAGATAATCGAATGCAGGCGCATAGTCATCAATAATTGATTTCATAGGACCGTAACCTATTCTTACTCTGTCTCTGCCAAATTTTACCCTGAGCATATCAAAATCGGCAGTTAAATAGCCTTCGGTTTCATCAAAGAAAGCTTCATTGCTTCTTTCATTAAATTTAAAGTTCTGGCGTATATCGTCCCTTAAGGCTGCAACTTCCTTATTGCCAAATACATTACCGTTTGTTGCTGTTAAAGAAAAGCCAAAATGATTGAGAAATGAACCTTTTATTTCTCCGCCTATTACACCAAGAGTTGTAGAAAGATTGTTATGATACTGGAAATCGTTTTTAAATATACCTTCACCTTCGCCGATTAGATTAACAAATAAATCTGCTCGTCCCGGTTCAGTATAGTAGTACAAATATTTCGCTTTTTGAGAAAATAAATCATAAGATTCATGGCCAATCATCGATTGCGAGTTATTAAGAGTGCCAAATAGTTCGTATTCAAATTCTATTTTTAAATCCTGAAGTATCTGCCGGTCGGTTGCATCAAGTTTTTCCTGGGATGCTATAACTTCCTTTAAGTACTTTACAACATCCTTTCTTGGTTTAGGTAATTCCAATGAATTATAACCGTTTATTATGTGTAGCGCATCCATTCTTTCAAGAAAGTTATAAACGGAATTATCAACATCCACATAATCATTTTGTGCAAATGCAACGCATGTAAACAGTATAAATATGATAGCATATTTCTTCATAATTTATCTTACCTGCTCCCATTCCTTAGAAAGTGATTTATTTCTAAAAATTACAGAAAGGCTGTTCTTCATCCACGAAAATGTAACGCCCCTGTAACCGAATTTTCTAAATCTTCTTGGCGACTCATATACACAAATCTCTGTTGCAAACAGTATGTTACCGTATTTTCTTATTTTCTTGAATAGATCAAAATCTTCACCCGCAGCAAGCTTTTCATTGTATCCGCAAAGTTTGTTGAAAACAGCTTTTCTAATAACCTGGCATTCACCTCTTCCCATTCCCACACCCATATTATTCAATATGCGGAAATATGTATTGTAAAAAGTGTGAAAAATTTTATCAGCAAATATTTCTTCTTCCGGAAATACTTTT
>JARLHB010000010.1 GCA_031292465.1 Ignavibacteriaceae bacterium | reverse complement strand
TATGAAAGGGACATATGATAAAAAATTTTACTATTGCTTTGGGAGAAATATTTGCATTTCTTCTAATTATAAGTACGACAATTTTCCCGGCATCTAATGGTACTATAAGAGGAACAATAAAAGATACTCAGACAAAAGAGTCTCTTCCTTTTTCAAATGTTGCAGTTGTCGGTACAAGTTGGGGTGCTTCTTCGGATGCAGAAGGCAATTATGTTATTCAAAATATTCCTCCCGGAAAATATACACTTCGCGGATCTTACATCGGTTACAAAAGCCAGGAAATTGTAGTCGAAGTAAAGGAAGGGAAAGTTACAAGACTTGATTTCAAATTAAAAGCTGCAGGTATTTACAGTGATAGCGTTGTTGTTACAGCACAGGCTGAAGGGCAAACAAAAGCTATTAACGAGCAGCTCTCTTCACTTGATATAAAAAATGTTGTTTCCGGTGCAAAACTGCAGGAATTGCCGGATGCTAATGCTGCAGAATCTGTTAGCCGTTTGCCCGGCGTATCTTTGATTAGAACCGGCGGTGAAGGCGCGCAGGTTGTTATAAGAGGCCTTTCTCCACAGTACAACCAGATTACGATTGATGGGGTTGAATTACCCAGCAATATGGCCTCAGGAAATAATATTACAAGCACAGATGGAAACCTGCAGGTAACTTCCAGCCCTTTAACTGGTCAGCAAACAGGTTCAGTAGATCAGCTTGGCGATAGAGGCGAGGATTTGAGTATGATTTCTTCCAGTATGCTTGGGGGTATTGAAGTAATCAAAGCTATTACGCCAGATATGGATGCAACCCTTATTGGCGGTGTCGTTAATTTTGATATGAGAAAAGCCGCCAAGAACAAAAATGTTGGAGAAGGAGAGCAGTCTTATGTCCCTGCATTTCAATTAAACCTGCAAGGCGGATATAACAATTTAAAGAATACTACAAATGATTATAAAATTGTTGGACAGGCCGAAGAGAGATTTTTTAACGAAAAATTGGGAGTTTTTGTACAGGCTTCTGCAGAACAAAGAAATCTTAGTGATAATGAACTTGGCGCCTATTATAATCTTACCGATAAAGATAAAGGCGATGCCGGTGTGCCCGATTTGGTGTCATTAGGCCTTACCGATACATGGAGGATACGTCAGCGGTATAATGGTACTATAGTATTGGACTATAAGCATCAAAGCGGTGAGATAGGTTTTATGAATTTTATAAGTCAAAGTAAAACCAAGACTGTTAACAGGGAAGAAACTATGTATGAAACCAATAGTATGTATTATTCAGCCAATGAAACTAATAATAATTTAAATATTATCAGCAACCTTCTAAGTATAAAGCAGGATATACCCTTTTTCCATGTAGATTTAAAATTGTCTCACAGCTATTCTGAGAGCAGGAATCCGGAAGATTTATTCTTTGATTTTTACCAGCAGGATGCAAGAATTCCTAGTGGTAATTATAGGAAAGTGACCCCGAGTTACTTGGCTAAATTGGTTATCCCTAATGATTCAGTTGCAAGTTTAGACCAGATTCAGACATCAAACACTTTTCAATCGGAACGTACGCTAAATGCTTCTTTGGATCTAAAAACTAGTTTTACAATAACTGACTACTTAAGCGGTAATTTTAAATTCGGCGGCGCTTTCCAGTATCGTGAACGTACTTATGATTATAATGAGAGCGCGGGATCTCAATTATATTCTGGTGGAGGCCCAATCGTAAATGCCTTTATAAAAGCTTATCCGAATGATTTTCCTACAGGTTCTATTACCTTAGCTAATTTTGTGCATGATGGTTATTCTTATGGGAACTTCCTTAATGGAGATTATAAACTTGCTTACCCGGTAAATGTTGGCTTATTGTGGAAGCTTCTGCCCATTGCTAAGACAACCTATTCAACTGAAGGCTACCAGGTTAACAAATTAGCCTCCGCATTCAATGACTATAATGGAAATGAAAAAAAGAGCGCTACCTATGCTATGTTTACATTAAATGTTGGAGACCAGATTACTGTAATTCCAGGCGCAAGATATCAGAATTTAACCACTACATATACTGCTATGAGAGGTGTGCAGGACCGTATTAAAGGACTTATAGGCGGAGATACTACAGTTACACAATCACATGGCTATGTTCTGCCTATGGTTCATGTAATTTATAAGCCGTTTGATTTTTTACAATTCCATTTTGCGTATACAAATACATTAAATTATCCGGATTACAGTTCAATTACGCCAAGGTATCTTGTCGGTTCAAATTTTGTTGATTATAATAATGTCAGATTGAACCCTGCAAGATCAGAGAATTTTGATTTGGTTGCTGCTATATACAATAACGAAATTGGGTTGTTGTCTATCGGTGGATTTAAGAAAAGAATAAAGGATTTAATCTTTTTTTCTACGACATATGTTGATGCCAGCAATTTAAATCAGTATCCCGAGCTGCCTTTACAAAAAAATATCTTATATCAATTTAACACGTATATAAATAATGTAATGAGTCAAGCGAAAAGATACCATCTTGAAAAAAATAATGTTATCTAAATTTACTTTTATTTTACGCTGCTGCATTAACTGTATTCCAGTAATTTGATCTATCCTGTTCTGCTTTCTCAAGCTTCAATTCCCTTGAC
>JARLHB010000087.1 GCA_031292465.1 Ignavibacteriaceae bacterium | reverse complement strand
TGTTTCAATTATTTCCCCGCTAAAATCAATAAGCGCTAAGCTGCCGGATTTAAGCTTAAATGAAAAATTCTCACTATAAATGCTTTTTTCTTTAAATAACTTAGAAAGGATACAGGAAACTTTTTCTCTTTCTGTTTCAAGGATAAAATTTACTAGCTTTTTGTTCTGTAATTCTTCCGATTCATAACCAAGAAGTTCTTTACAATTATTACTAACAGAAGTAATATCACCGTGGCGCGATAAATTAATAGAAACACTAAAAGCAGGCTCTGCTTTACGCTTTTCAGCTTTGCCTCTTTCATGAAGAGAATTAATAAGCTTTGCTATATCTTTTGTATATGCAGAAAATTTAGACGGTATAACCTTTTCGTCAAGAAGATTAAGAAGTAATTTTCCAAAGCTGTTTAATTCGTCTTCGGGAAGGTTTTGTTTATTTTTATCCGATGTTCCCACTAAATAAATTTAATTTCAGTTTCTACTTAAAAAATTGAATTTAGCTAATATTCTAATCCGGAAGTGTACACAATATACTTAATATATAATACTGCAAAAAAAAAATAATTTAGAGTTTAATTTAAGAAAATCAATCTAAAATACAATGAATCAATGTCCTTGTATCCATACATGATATTGTATAATTTTACTGAAAATAAAATTTTTCAATACATATAGCGGGATTTTCTTTATGAAGACCATAGTTGCCATGCCGGGTGACGGGATAGGAAAAACCGTTCTACCGGAAGCTGTTAAGGTTCTAACCGCAGTTGGTTTTAAAGCCGATTACATTTATGCAGATATCGGCTGGGAATATTGGTGCAAAGAAGGGAATGCATTACCTCAAAGAACTATTGATCTATTGGAAAAACATAAAGTCGGACTTTTTGGGGCAATTACCAGTAAGCCCAAAGACGCTGCCGCAAAAGAATTAGACCCCTCCCTGCAGGACAAAGGTTATGTTTACTTCAGTCCAATTGTTGGATTAAGACAGCACTTCAATCTTGATATTTGCATACGCCCCTGCAAATCTTTTAAGGGCAATCCGCTCAATTTTATAAGAAGAAGCGGAACAGGTTTTGAAGAGCCTCTTGTTGACACTGTTATTTTTCGTCAAAATACAGAGGGCTTATATTCCGGTGTAGAATGGACAAATCCGCCTAAAGCTGTCCGCGAAGCTTTTGAATCACATCCCAAAATGAAAGCCTTTAAAGACGTTCCGGGAGAGGACCTTGCAATTTCCACACGAATTGTAACCAGAAATGCCTGCAAAAGAATAATAAAAGAAGCATTTGAATACGCAAGAGAATTTGGTTATTCAAATGTTACTATTTGCGAAAAGCCTAACGTCCTGCGCGAAACTTCCGGAATGATGCTAAAGGAAGCTAAAATTATTGTTAAGGATTATCCGCAGATTCAATTGTGGGATACTAACATTGACGCACAAATGATGTGGCTGACTAAGAACCCGGAAAATTACGGTGTTATTGTTGCCGAAAATATGTTCGGGGATATTATAAGCGACGGATTTGCCGGACTTATAGGCGGGCTTGGTTTTGCATGCAGTGCAAACATAGGCAAAGATGTTGCAGTTTTTGAGCCCACTCATGGTTCAGCCCCTAAATACCAGGAACTTAATCCTTCAATTGTCAATCCCATTGCAATGATTTTAAGCGCATGTATGATGCTTGATCATATTGGTGAGAACCAAAAAGCCGAAAGAATCAAGAAAGCAATAGCTATTGTAATTGAAGAAGGGAAATTCAGAACATATGATATGATGAAATTAAAAGGCGGACCGGATGTGTTTGCAAAAGGCGCCTGTACTACAGAACAAATGACCGGAGAGATTATTTCAAAGTTATAAAATAGGCTGAAGCAGGAAAAACCGGAAGAAGCAACTAACAATAACACTTCCGGTTATCTTACTTCATTTTTCTCATTTACTGCTTCTTATTAAAAGGGTTTAACGATGAGAGATAAAGTACTTGAAATTTGGCCTGAAATAAACTGGATTAAAAACGCAGACTTGAAAGAAAAAGTTTTAAACTGCTGGATATATGCAGTTGAGAACAGCGTGCTTTCTATAAATGACCTGCTGGTTATACCTTTCTCACTTCTTCTTAAAGATTGTAACATTTCTTTCATTACACATAAAAGAACCGCTGTACAGCTTGCCGTGGAGATGGCTAAGATAATGAAAGAAAATTTTAAAGATGAAATAATAATTGACATGGATATTCTAATAGCCGGAGCAATATTGATTGATGTGGGCAAACTATTGGAATACGACATAATAGACGGCAAGCTTACAACAAGCGAAGCGGGAAAATTAATCAGGCATCCCTTCAGCGGAATGGCAATAGCAGACAGGCTCGGACTGCCGGCGGAAGTCCAGCATATTATTGCTACTCATTCAAAAGAAGGCGATTTAGGAAAACGTTCTGTTGAATCTATTATTGTTCATCATGCTGACTTTGTAAGCTTCGATCCGTTTAAGGCGTGAAAAGTCAAAGGTGAAATGTCAAAAAAAGAATAAGGAAAACAAAAATCTACTTTGCAAAGGATACTTAAATAAAACTAAAAGGGTTAGAATATGCTAAAACTTAATCATAAGGAAATGGACGTTTGGCAAAGGAGCATGGATTTAGTATCAGAAATTTATAAAGTAACAAAAAATTATCCTAAAGAAGAACTATTTGGATTAACAAATCAACTTCGCAGAGCAGTTGTATCAATTACATCTAATATTGCAGAAGGATCGGCAAGAAGGAGTAAGATAGAAAGGAAAAGATTCTATGAAATCGCGAGGGCATCCATGGTTGAAGTTGATTCGCAATTAGAGATTTCTATAAAATTGGATTATATCAACGAACTTGATGCATTAGTTAATCATAATTTTGCATTACTGACAAATTTGATTTTAAAATCATAGTTATAACTTATTTCACGTTACGCGTTTGACGTTTCACTTTTGACGTTTAACATTTGACGTTTCACTTTATTCTTAAACTTAAATGGAGAGGAAATGGGACAAACTCTTATTGAAAAAATCGCGCAGAGGTTTGCCGTAGGACTAAAAAAAGACTTTGAGGTTCATAGCGGATATTACTTATCGATTAAACCTGCCTATGTGATGACTCATGACAACACAGGCGCTGTTATTCCTAAGTTTAGAAGCATTGGTGCTGTCAAATTAGCTAACCCGCGGCAGGCTGTTTTTGCACTTGATCATAATGTGCAGGACAAGACAGAAAAAAATTTAGAAAAGTATAAAAAGATTGAAGATTTTGCAAAATCTATGGGCGTGGATTTTTATCCTGCCGGGCGTGGAATTGGCCATCAGATTATGTGCGAAGAAGGATATGCATGGCCGGGTAAAATGGTGGTTGCATCAGACAGCCATTCTAATATTTACGGCGGGCTGGGGTGCCTTGGAACGCCAATTGTAAGAACCGATGCTGCTGCCATTTGGGCAACAGGTAAAACATGGTGGCAGGTTCCGCCAATTGCAAAAGTCGAGCTAAAAGGGAAATTACGTCCCGGCGTATCGGGAAAAGATTTAATAATTGCATTATGCGGCTATTTTAATAATGATGAAGTTTTGAATTTTGCTATTGAATTTACGGGGCCGGGGATTAAGAATTTATCAATAGATGAACGGTTAACCATAGCAAATATGAGCACGGAATGGGGAGCTTTAGCAGGTGTGTTCCCTATTGATGAAGTAACTATAAACTGGCTTATACAAAGGGCTGGTTTTATTTCTAAACGTGGGTTAGCCGGAGTTCCTTCGGACGAAGACGGTAAAGGAGTGCATCCGCGTTTAAATACAAAGAGGATTCATAATCTGGAACAGAATATATGTAAAGCCGATGATGATGCTTATTATTCTAAAGAGGTTACAATTGACCTTTCTCTTATTCAGCCTTTTATATCAGGCCCGAATAGCGTTAAAAATGTGGCTCCTCTTTCTGAGATAAAATCAAAACAGATAAAAATTGATAAGGCTTATCTTTTATCATGCGTAAACAGCCGCGTGAATGACATTGCACTGGCAGCCGCGGTTGTAAGAGGGAAAAAAGTAGCCCCTGATGTAAAATTTTATATTGCGGCAGCTTCCAGCGAAGTACAACAAGAAAGCGAAAGGCGCGGAGACTGGCAGGAACTACTTCATGCCGGCGCTATACCATTGCCCCCCGGCTGCGGGCCATGCATCGGATTAGGCACAGGACTGCTTGAAGACGGCGAAGTTGGAATTTCGTCAACAAACCGAAATTTCAAGGGAAGAATGGGTTCTCCTAATGCTCAAACATACCTGGCTTCCCCCGCTATTGTTGCTGCTTCTGCAATTGCCGGAAAAATTGATTACTCCTGGGAATACTGCCCCGATCAAATTTATGCCGATTTCAAAATAAATGTAAAAACAAACGGCAAAGTTCATCATGTAGATATTTTACACGGTTTCCCTGAATCTGTTGAAGGCAAAATAATTTTCTGCCACCAGGATAACCTGAATACTGACGGAATCTTCCCCGGGAAGTACACTTATATTGATGATTTCACTCCGGGACAGCAGGCAAATGTTGTTATGGAAAATTACGACCCTGAATTTGTAAAGTTAGCTGAAAACGGAGATATACTTGCCGGCGGGTTTAATTTCGGCACAGGCAGTTCGCGTGAGCAGGCTGCAACAGCTTTGAAATATAAAGGCATAAGGCTTGTTATTGCAGGTTCGTTTAATGAAACATATAAAAGGAATGCTTTAAATAACGGATTCCTTTTAATCGAGTGCCCTAAATTTTCCGAAGATTTAAAGAAAATATTCGGTATGGAAAAACTCTCAGTTAGAACCGGATTGAATGTAATTATTGATTTTGCAAATTCTGAAATAATTATGGGAACCAATAAATATCCTTTTGATCCCGTAGGCAAAGCTGCACAGGAATTAATTGTTTCCGGCGGATTAGAGAACTGGGTTAAAAGTAATTTATAATATAAACTTAGTGCCTTTGTGCCTTGGTGGCAAAATTGAGTTTCAAAATTTCCATCACTAAAGCGCAAAGGCACACGGATAAATTTAATTTGAGGTGCCTTTGATATAAATAACCAGTTATAATGTTTCAGCAGTTTTAATTATTGGGTCTAAATGAATTATCAAATAATTAACTAATAAGAAACAAAGAGAAGAATAATCTCATGCAAAAATCAATATCAAGACAGATTGCAGAATTTGCTGTAAATCTTAAGTATGAAGATTTACCTCAAAATGTTATACACGAAGTTAAAAGATTTCTATACGATTCAATTGGCTGCGCTTACGGCGGGTATCAAACCAGAGATGTAAACATCCTGAGAAACATTTACCAGAAAATGGGCGGCAGCGCTGAAGCAACTCTTATAGGTTCCGGCACTAAGCTCCCCGCTGTTAATGCCGCTCTTATAAATTCCTTAATGATCCGTTCACTTGATTTTAATGATATATATTGGAAAGAGGATCCGTCTCACCCGTCGGATTTAATTCCAGCCGCGCTTGCAGCGGGCGAACTGGCTGATTCTTCAATGAAAGATGTCATTACTGCAATTGTCCTTGCCTATGATTTTGAACAGCGCCTAAGCGAATTTGCCGTACCCGGAATACGCGAGCGTAAATGGCATCATGCAACATTAACGCAATTTGTTTCACCAATAGTTGCCGGCAAGCTTCTCGGTTTAACAGTTGACCAAATGGTAAATGCAATCGGCATAAGCGGAAGCCACAATCATACAATAGGCTGCCCCACTGCCGGCAAACTTACCATGATGAAGAATACTGTTGACCCAATGGCTGTGCAATCCGGTGTGCTTGCCGCTTTAATGGCACAGCAGGGTTTTACGGGCACTGAAGCCGTCTTTGAAGGTAAAGAAGGGTTTATGGACTGCTTCTTCGGCTGGGATGCAAAAAACGGACAATCTGCTCCAATAGAAATGCAGGGGCGTGACTCTTTGAATGAATGGAAATGGGACGTTGATAAATTAACAGGGGGGCTTGGCAAGAGCTTTAAAATTCCTGAATGCAGTATGAAAGCTTTTCCTACTGAAGCCTTAACACACACTCATATTACGGCTGTATTAAAAGCTGTAATAAATAACAATATTACTTACGACCGGATTGATACCGTTACTATAACTACAATTGCAAGAGCCTGTGATATATTATTTGATCCTCACAAATACCGGCCTGAATCAAGAGAAACCGCAGATCACTCCCTTCCCTATTGCATTGCTGCCGCGTTAGTCGATCATAAAGTTACAACGCAATCTTTTACGGAAGAAAAGATGAAAGACCCGCGGATATGGGAAGTAATTGATAAAATAAAAGGCGAAGAATCCTTGGAGTTCGAACTTATGTTCCCTGCAAAACAGCCTTCAAAGGTTGTTATAAAAACTAAGGATGGTAAAGAATTTAAAGAATACCTTGAATATCCCAAGGGAGATCCGAGAGAACCGATGACATTACATGACCTTGAAGATAAATTCAACGCACTTTCAGATAAGCTGCTGTCAAAACAAAAACAGATTGATGTTAAGGAAACAATATTTAATTGCGAAGAGCTTACTGCTAAAAACTTTATGGAAAAGCTTAATATATGATTGCTGGATTGCTTCATTGCTGAAAAACAGTAAGCAATAGAACAATGAAGCAATTTAACAAGGAGACAATAATTAGAGTATAAAATAAAACTATATAAAGACATTATGGAAACCATTACAACAAAATCATCAGCAGGCAAAAGAGGAGAAACCATCCGCTCTGATTGTTATTTTGAAATTGAACTAACAAAAAGCGGCGGCATTAACCTTGAACTAAAAAGCAAAGTTAAAAACCTCTACGGTGATTCCATTAATAATCAGGTTAATGAACTATGTAAGTTTTTTAATCTAAAGAATGCACAAATTCTGCTTGAAGACAGCGGTGCATTGCCTTTTGTAATTGCCGCGCGTTTTGAATTAGCAGTGAAACGCCTGTTTCCTGATCTTGAAAGAGAATACCATTTACCTGTAAGTGCTAAAAGCGCATATACATCTTCTAAAGACAGGCTGAGCCGCAGCAGGCTTTATCTGCACTGTAACGAAACTAAATTTTTTACTAATGCAGGGCTTC
>JARLHB010000086.1 GCA_031292465.1 Ignavibacteriaceae bacterium | reverse complement strand
GATTTTCATATTCATCCATTCTATAACGTACTCTGGGAAATTCCCAAACGTTGCCTGGTACCTTTTCCGAATTATATATTTTAGGAGGATTCTTCCTGTAATCAATCAGTTTACGTTTTGCCCCGGTTTTTGCTTCCACTTTTATATCATCTACATTGAATTTATAATTTTTCAAATCTTTTACACAATATAAAATTGGCTCATATAACGAACCATAATATTTTTTCGCCTGCACACCTGAACTATCATAATACCAGACAATTCGGGAAAGTATATTTATTTTATCGCGTAAGAAAATATCAAAGTAAGGCATGAATTGGGTAGAAGTCATAACATATAAACTTCCATCCGGTTTTAGTTTATTTATGCATAACTGCAGCCATTCATAACACCACTTTAAATAATCTTCATCTTTATCCCATTTATCTTTATGCCCGTTGAAATTTTTACCTATATTATAGGGAGGATCAATAAAGATTAAATCAACGGAGTTCTCGTCGATATTATTCTTTAATACTTTTACTGCATCGCCTTTTATTATTTTATGATGTTCGTTACCCAGGAAGTCCATATCTTTATCTTCTTTTCTCAAATATAATCATTAATGACTTAGGTTTTATATATAAAAAGGATAAAATTATTAACTATTATAGTTTAATTAAATTAAATAGAATTATATCTTTTTAGTATTAATTTTTATTACGGACTTAACCGTTTGGCGAAACAGCGTTTCGCCATACAATAATCAGTTTTAACCGTTAAGCTTCTTATTTTTGTTCATGGATTCTTCTGCAATTTGTTTTTTATAATCTACAAGTTTCTTTTGCAGTTTTTCATCGCCTGTGGCAATAATCTGTATTGCAAGTAAAGCGGCATTTTTTGCACCGTCTATAGCAACAGTTGCAACAGGTATTCCACCTGGCATTTGTACAATGGATAATAATGAGTCCATTCCGTTTAAAGATTTTGTAAAAATCGGCACGCCGATTACAGGCAAAATTGTACTTGCAGCGGTAACTCCGGGCAAATGTGCAGCGCCGCCTGCAGCAGCTATTATTACCTTCAGCCCCCTTGATACAGCTGTTTTTGCATACTCAGCATGCTGATCAGGCGTGCGGTGCGCCGAAAGTATTTTTACTTCGTAAGGGACATCAAAATCTTTACATGTATCCATTGCTTTCTGCATTATACCGAGGTCAGAGTCGCTGCCCATTATTATTCCGATTAAAGGAGTATTTTCCATTTTGTTTACCTTAGATTATTATTATTATTTTAAGTTTTATTTACATTTTTAGGTTTCAACCCACCCCTTGCCCCTCCCCACATAGTGGCAAGCAGGAGGGGATTTTTTATTGGTGGGTTAAAAGTTTCTCCAGTCAACTGCAAATATATTATCTCCGTCTGATCTTAACAAAATTGCGCCGTATTTATCGGTTCTTAAAACACCTGATCCAGACTGGCTTAACCTCTGCAAGACAATCCCGGACGGATGTCCGAATTTATTCTTTATCCCGTCGCTTATTAAACTTATTTTGGGTTTTACCCTCGAGACAAATTCTTCTGATGTAGCAGTCTGGCTTCCATGGTGCGATACTTTAAGTACATCCGACTTTAGAAAATCACCATAACTATTTATATAATGAATTTCACCGCGGCGTTCAAGATCACCTGTAAAAAGGAAACTGCTGCTGCCGTATAATATTTTAAGAAGCCCGCTTCCGTTATTTGTTGTCAGCTTTACATTCTTACTATAATCATTTAATATATAGATTCTGCCTGCCGGTAGTTTTATTATTCCCTTTTCGTAATAATTTACAGGAATATTATTTGCCCTGAGAAATTTTTCTAACTTAATATCTTTTGAGAACGAGGTATCTGAGTATGGCTTATAAATTTTTCCTATTTTATTTTCATTTATTAACGATATGAAACCTCCGTAATGGTCAAGGTCAACATGTGAAATAAAGCCGTAATCAATTTTATCTATTCCCAAATGATTTAGCAGCGGCAAGATTATTCTTTCACCGTTATCAAAGTTTAATGTTGCTTCACCTGCATCAATTAAAGCCGTTTTCCCATCCGGGAATTTTATTAAGAATGCATCCCCCTGCCCAACATCAACCATAAGTACGTGAAGGTAATTATCCGGCAGTAAATTCTTATTATCCAAAGAACAAAGGACCAGTACATTTGCAAAGACTAATATACATACAATCAGCATTGCAATTTTTGATTCAAAATAAATCAACGCATATAGGAATACTGCCAGAAACAAATAGAAAATAATACCGTCAAGTACGGAAAAGTTTCTAATCCACAAAAATGAATGCTCAGAACTGCCCGCCATTTTAATTATATAAAACATTACCGAATTAAGGAAATCATTTCCCGCAGCATAAAAGGAAGCCAAAAGCGGAGTAAATAAATTCAGGAAGAGTGTAAATATCCCTATCCCCACTATAACTCCTGAAAGGGGAATAATTATTAAATTTGTAAAAAGCGATACGAGTGAAAGTTTGCCGAAATAAAATAACGTAAAAGGAAGAGTTCCCAACTGCGCACATAGAGATATGCCAATGAACAATAAAATATATTTTATCCATTTATTTTTTATCCCGGAATTACTAATCGTTTTCTGAAATACAGGATATATTACTGCAATTGAAAGTACCGCAGAATATGAAAGCTGAAAACCGGGGTCAAACAACTGCGCAGGGTCTGCCAGCAATATTATTAAAGCAGAAACAGCTAATGAGTTATATATGTTTGTAGAACGGTTAGTAAGAAAGCCCGTAATAACAAGGATTGACATAACTACAGCCCGAACTATAGAAGCCTGGGAATCAGTAAGTACCAGAAAGACAATTATACACAGTATCATTAATATCGACCTGAAATAAACATTGAACCTGCCCAGCACAATCATTATAATTAAGACAATAAATCCCACATTTAATCCGGATACAGCCAGTATATGGACAACTCCGGAATTAATAAATTCAACAACCGCGTTATAATCTATATTACTTCTGTCCGCTAATAATTGTCCTCTTATAAATCCTGCCGTCTGCGGCTGGTGCAGATTAGTTATTTCATTATCAATCGATTTTCTAACATTAAAAATAACGCTTTGGATTTTTGCATCATGCTTGTTTAATATGTTTATATCTTTCACATTATATACATACAAAATGCCGCTTATTCCCTTTTCACACAGATATTGGTTATAATTAAATTCACCGGGATTTCTTCTGTTGTTGCCTTTCATAAACAAACCTTTTACGGATGCGGTATTTCCCGGTAGAATTGCGTTATACAATGAGTCAAGGTTCTTTTTATTTTCATCACGTATTCTGCAAATCAATGTTATTTTTTTATAAAATACAGATCCAGGAAAACTGGCAGAATCAGCATCCAGATACAGAACTATTTCATGTTCCCTTCGCAGTTCAATATTGGAGATAATTCCCCGCGCTTTAAAGTCCTTTTGCTTTTCAATTTCCTGAGGCAGGAAGTTATAATTTGGTTTTTGGAATTCAGTAACAAATACACTCCCGAGTATTATTAAGATGTAAACGGGGGAAAATTTATTTATGATGGATTTTTTTTGAAAGCTGAAAAGTAAAGCAATAAAAAATACTGATACCAGAGATATAAAATAAATGAAATAATTATGAGCAGTAACCGGGATAATTTTATCTAATAATATTCCGGCCATTATAAGTAAAGTAAATTTTACCGCCGGGTAATTTTTCATTCAAATAATTTCATTATTGCCGGTTTAATTTGTGTTAAATCCTTTATATCATTAAATAAACTTTCAGCATACCTGCCGGAAGCAATAGTTAATGCCGGATTTAAGGTATGAGTTTTAACAGAAATATCTTCAACATTTCCGTGATCTGAACATACAAGCAAAGTCGTATCTTCGCCTAACTCGCTTAAAATTGTAAACAGGAATTCATCAAGAATAGCTAATAAATTCTGTGCATCGCCATCATATCTTCCGTGCCCAAGGTGGTCGGTCATAAAATATTCATAAAGAGTAAATGAATTTTCTTTAGAAATTTTTAGCAGCCTTCGTGCAGATGTTTTGGGTTTGATGGTGCCTAATTTATAACCCAGTTTATAATTCCATCTTTCATTTGTAATTTCTGCAGTTAAAGCCCTGCCAAGCCTTACATCAGTTGATGTATTGAATTTTAATCCGCTTAATTTACTGCTTAAGGATGTAACACTTAATCTTGATTTGCCGGATTTTAAGTAATCGAAAAATACTTTTGGATATGCGTTGGCAAAAAAAGCTTTTCGGCCAATAGAAATGAATGCTTTAAATATATTTTCTTTTTCTATAACCGGGATAAGTGTTGAATATGGATAGGGTCCAAAATGCTTGCCGACATACTGTGCGGCATTCATCCCGCAGAATATTGATGTCTGTCCCGTACCGCTTTGCGGAAAGCCTTCAATGCCAAGGCATGCATCTGAGGGGAAAATAATAGAATTATTCTTTTTTAGAACAGGATTATTTAATGTCGGTATCCCCCCGAATATATCCGTAAAAGATTTGAATCCGTATTTGAAGAAAGGATTTGCCTGATAGTCTTCTTTGCCTATCCCAACACCATCTAAAAATATCATTAATACAGAGTGCATTAAATAACCTGTAAATGGATTTTGTAAATAATCAGTTCTTAGTGCCTTTGTGCCTTCGTGGCAAATAAGAGCTTTGTGAATATTTTAGCTTCCCACCAGCTAGGTAAAACTAGTCAATCTGTATGACTAACTTGCCTAACGCAGAATAAATAGATATTAAAGTTTTTACCTTAGATAACAATTGCGTTAATTCAAGTGGCGAAACAGCGTTTCGCCGTACAATTATGTATAACCGATTTTATTTTGATTCTACAATTATTGTAACCGGGCCGTCATTAATTATTTTTACACTCATCATTGCGCCGAAAATACCAGTCTTTACTTTTAGTTCGCCCAGGTTTGTTTTAACCCGCGTAATAAATTTTTCATAAAGCGGAATTGCTTCCTCCGGCCTGGCTGCGTCAATAAAACTTGGGCGGTTCCCTTTTCTCGGATCGCCATATAATGTAAATTGAGAAATAATTAATACCTCACCGTCAACATCTTTTATGGACAGGTTCATCTTCTCGTTGGCATCTTCAAATATTCTTAAACCGCAGCATTTATCGGCTACAAAGTTCATATCTTCTTCTTTATCGCCGGTCTTTATACCAACAAGAATTACCATACCCTTGCCAATGGATGCGGAGTAATTTTGTAAACTGATATTTACACCGCCTTCAGAAACTCTTTGAACGACCGCCCTCAATTAAATTCTCCGTAAACTACACGTTCTATATTAAGATAATCTTTATGAATATTTATATTATTAAAATTATCCTGCGCCAGAATGTCCTTAACCTGAGAATATTGCCCCTGCCCGACTTCAAAGTAAATCTTTCCCTTGTCTTTGAGAAGCGTGTTTGATTTACGCACAATAGTCTTATAAAAACTAAATCCGTCAGAATTATCAGTCAAAGCAACCCTGGGCTCATAAATACGAAGCTCCGGCTCTAATTTAGAAAATTCTTCATTTGAAATATACGGAGGGTTGGATACAACAATATCAAATTCATTACCAAGGCTTAATACATCATCATTAATATCCTGCTGAACAAAATTAATTTTTTCTTCAACCTGGTTAACTTTAGCATTTTCTTTAGCCACAGCCAGTGCTTCTGCACTGGTATCTACAGCAAATATTTTCGGTTGGTTAAGGTATTTTGCAAGGCAAACCGCAATAATGCCGCTTCCGGTGCCGATATCCAGAATTTTTAAATTCTCCCTCTCTTTATTTTCATTAATTATTGTCTCCACAAGTATTTCTGTCTCCTGCCTTGGTATAAGAACAGATCGGTTGACAATAAATTCAAGTCCGTAAAATTCTACTGAGCCTACAATATATTGCAGCGGTTCGTTTTTACTTCTGCGTTTTAGAAAATCCCTGTATATTGCCAATTCATTCTCAATTAGCGGCCTGTCGAATGCCAGGTACAAATCCAGCCGTTTGCAATTCAGAACTTTTGCAAG
>JARLHB010000085.1 GCA_031292465.1 Ignavibacteriaceae bacterium | reverse complement strand
TTGAGGATATTGCCAACGGGTTTATGAAAGAAATTTTGGTGGCGCCTATTACAAGATGGCAAATAGCTATAGGGCATGTCCTTTCATCGGCCATAGTCGCCGTTCTTCAAGGGATAATAATTGTAATAATAGGATTGTTTATTGGCCTTAACATTGATCTTTTACATGGAATTATGATGATTAGCCTAATGTGTCTGGTTGGATTAACATTCGGTTCTTTGGGACTTTATTTAGCTTCAATTGCAAAAGATTCAACTAATTTTCAATTAATTATTACTATAGTTTCTTTTCCTCTTACTTTTTTATCAGGTGCGTATATTCCTACTATGGCCATTCCGAAAATCCTAACTCCTGTTGTATATCTTAATCCATTAACCTATACAACATCGGCATTCAGATTCATTGCATTACATATGGAATATATGTCACCTATGGAACTTGTAAAATCAGGAGTAGCATTTAATATAAATGGATTTATTATTACGCCTTTAATGAGTGCTTTTTTAGTAGTTGCAATGGGAGTAACCTTTTTTACATTATGTGTTAACCGGTTCTCTAATGCAGATTTCTCAAGAATAAAAATTTACAAGCGTGCACACAGATAAATAAACAACGTCACATTTCCCCAGGGCAGTGCAACTCACTGCCCAACTATATTTTATAAATAAAATATCTTATGCTTCATTCACATAATAAATTTTATAATACTTCCTTCCATCCTTTTCAACGCCCTGTTTTATAAGTTCAACATCGCCGTGAATGTAAATATGGAAATTTCTATCCAGCTTTAGTACGCTTTTAAATAATTTTACGCCTTGTTTTACAGCAGATGGGGATATTTCAAAACTGTCTTCATAATCAAAATCGTTTTCATTCCGGTAAGATTCGTCAAACTTCCTGAAGGACTTAATCATTTCCGAATCCCTGAAAACCTCTTTCTCGTAATCTTCTTTATCAAAATTATCATGAGTCTTGAAGTACTCTGCTGAGCGGTTAAGCAAATCAATTTGATCTGTTCTATTAATTTCAAATTCATCCGGAAGTTCTTTAGCAATGTAATGCTTTGTAATGTTCATTAAGTTTTTAGTATAATGATAAACATCGCTATATGGCTTCAATTGTAAAAAACTATCCTTCCAGTATTGAGCTTCTGTACTTTTGTTGGATTTATCTATTATACAAATCTTATATCCTGATTCTTTATCGGTATTAAAAATAAGGCAGCCCTTATCAAGCTTTTCAATGTTAATACCGTCTTCACATCTGATTGAATAAGACTGCTGTTCTCTATCCAGTTTAAGAAACGACTGTTTATTCTCAGATTTGAAAATTCCGATAGCATCGGTAACCTCATCTTCAACTACTATTTCGGAAAAGTGAGTAATAAACAAATCACCTGACTTAATCTGGGGATGGATTGAAAGTTCATAAAGATACTTAGCTATATCAACAGAAATCTTTTGAAAAAGTTTAACATCTTCAAATATCTGAGAAGCAAAGATGTACATAGGATTCAGGGTAAAGTCGTCATTACTGAAAGTAAATGAGTGATACTCCGGATCAGAAAAAGGAGTCAGGAAAAACTTAGTTAGCAATTCGGTAACCTTAACATCGGAAATATCAAGTAATGTTTTCGAAATGTGAAGTTCTTCCTCATTGGTTTTGTTGCCAATATTGTGGACGGCTACTTTTTCTATTATTGTGTTTGTATATTCTATCATTTTTTATCTATAAATTAATGAGTATGTAAAATAGTAATTAAAAACCGGGTGGTAAAGATAACACTGATGTCTGTAGAATCTAAATAATTAAGCTCTATAAAATTAGATAATTTCTCATATTATTCTCACGGCACATTCGGAATGCAAGGTCTTTATCGGACAGATTTTAAAATAAAAAAATCCCGAAACATATTACTGAATCGGGATTAAGAAGTGCGGAGAGACAGGGATTTCTCCGAAGGAGTCCCTGCGGGAGAACCCCGGAAGGACTTACATCCTTAACGGTTTTTCCCGAAGGGATCACCATGTGACAAGACCGCCGCATTCAACCACCTGAAATTTCTATAATTATTTAAAATGAAAAAAGCCTCAAACGAGGCTTTCCCAGAAGCGGAGAGACAGGGATTCGAACCCCGGAAGGACTTACATCCTTAACGGTTTTCAAGACCGCCGCATTCAACCACTCTGCCATCTCTCCGAATAAAAAGAACAACTAAATTTTTGTCGATACTTTAAGCAACCATCTCTTTAGGAAAACCCCGGAAGGACTTACATCCTTAACGGTTTTTCCCGAAGGGATCACTATGTGACAAGACCGCCGCATTCTCAGTCAAAGCTTGTCTGCCATCTCTCCTTAACGTAAAACGTTAATTTTTGAAGTGTAAATATATAAATACTTTTCCTTTTGGCAAAGCTTAAAAATCAATTAAAATACTATAAATTTTCTTCTGATTTCCTTCACTAATTATTAGTAAATTTGTCGGCATTATTTTAAGAAGTTTATAAGTATTAAGGATTGGCACAAAAATGAATGATATTGAACGATTTAAGCAATTTTCAAAACATTTAGCAGATATTAGCGGAACTGTGATAAGCAGCTATTTCCGTACTCCCATTTCTATTGATTCGAAGGCAGATTCTTCACCTGTAACTATTGCTGATAAAAAAGCAGAAGAATTAATGCGGGAAGAAATAATGGCGGAGTTTCCGGAGCACGGTATATTGGGCGAAGAGTTCGGAGAGCTTAATCCCGATGCTGAGTATAAATGGATTTTGGATCCAATAGACGGGACAAAAAGTTTTATTTGCGGAACGGTAACATTCGGCACTCTTATAGCCTTACTCAAAAACGGTGAGCCTGTCCTTGGTGTTATAAACCAGCCTGTGCTTGATGAATTTCTTATAGGCGATAATATTACCTGCGAACTAAACGATATAAAAACTTCCGTACGGAATTGTGAAAAACTTTCCGATGCGGTGCTGCTTACAACAGATCATAAGAATATTAAAAAATATCAGGATATAAATAAATTTAACACACTGGTTGATAAGGTTAAGCTATACAGGAATTGGGGCGACTGTTACGGTTACTATCTTTTAGCCACCGGTTATGCTGATATTATGATTGATCCCATAATGAGTATATGGGATTATATGGCGTTAATACCGGTTATCAAAGGTGCAGGCGGTATTATAACAGACTATAAAGGCGGAAATCCTTTAAAAAGCGACAGTATTATTGCAGCCGTTCCCGGAATTCATAAGGAAGTTGTTAAAATATTAAATTAACCTCACCCCCAACCCCTCTCCTTAGTAAGGAGAGGGTGGCTTTAGCCGAGTGAGGTCAAAATTTACAGAATAAGAAAATAACCAGCGTAAGTATTGAAGAGGCTATGGCCCATATTTTCGGTTTTTTAGTGTTAAATACTAATATCAAAGCTGCTACCCACAAAACAAACAGTACGACTGATCCGCTTGAAAATAATTCATTTACAGGGGCTATTTTTGTACCTCCTATCATACCAATCTCACATCCCTTTTTTACGGGGCTGAATATCCATGCAAATGAAAAGAATGAAATTAGAGTGAAGATGGTGTACATCTTTATTCTAGGCATTTCCTTAAAAATATCAAGCCCGGTTCTAAGTGCAAGTATAAGCCCTGCAAAAAGGGTTATGTAATAAAACATCATAATCTGCGAAGGTACGGAACCCAGAAATAATAAAGTTGCGTTGGACTTCTGCGGTACTAAAACTGTTTTTCCGTTATCATATAATTTTACATGGTATTCAACTTTACCAAGAGGGGAGTGATGCGGAATTGTGCCGGATAAAATATCATTGGAAGATGAAAGCTTAATGGTATTCCATTGCGCACTATCCTTCATATCACGCCATTCAAGGTCTCCAGTTATGTTTTTGGATTCACCTGCAAGCCAGACAGTATAATCGCCTTTACCCCGGTATATTTTGTCAAAGCTGAATGAAACTTCGGTTAAGCTTAATGTGATTGTACCGTTAACAGGGTAATCCGAAGAATTTGTATTCTTGATATAACCCGCAAGAAATATAATTATTACAGCGGCTGTCCAGAGTATTAATGATTGCTTCAATTTATTACCGTTTCTAAGAAAAAAATAATATGTTAAGCCGGTCTATTATTAAAATAGTGTAAGTTTAAAATAACTAAAAATGGAATAAAACGGTTTTAAAGTTCACATTCTTTTATGGCAGTGTGATTAAAACCGCTCCATAATTAGAAAAAATATTCTACGTTCGTCATACTTAAAAGGAAAGTATTAGCGCTGTTTATGATTAAAGGACTAAAGATTTTTGATACGCCGGAAAATCTTGCCCGGTATCTTGCAGATGAGCTTCAATCATCTATAAATAATTCAACCGGTAATTATTATCTTGCCGTTTCCGGCGGCAGCACGCCGTTGGTTTTATTTGATAAACTTGCACATCCGTTTTTTAGAAATAATATAACCTGGGATAAATCTCATTTCTTCTGGTGTGATGAAAGATGCGTAGCCCCGGATGATCCTGAAAGCAACTTTGGCGCTGCGGACAGGATTCTCTTTAAACAAATACAGATTCCGGAAGCAAATATACACCGGATACATGGCGAGGATAATCCAAATGAAGAGGTAGTAAGATACTCCAATGAAATAGAAAAAATTGTCCCTGCGGGTAATGGTTCCCTGCCTCAGTTTGACAGGGTATTGCTTGGGCTTGGCGAGGACGGGCATACTGCTTCTTTATTCCCTAAAAGTAATTTGTTATTTATATATTCCAATATTGCCGGAGTTGCAAAGCATCCGGTGACAGGGCAAAAAAGAATTTCTTTAACTGCAGACATACTAAGCAGAGCAAAACGAATAACATTTGTTGTTACCCAAAAAGCGAAAGCCAAAGTTTTATCGGAAATATTAAACGACCTGCCTGTTAGTAAAAATTATCCGGCCTCCCAAATTAAATCTGCCGCTGAAAATATCGACTGGTTTATTGATAAAGAAGCTGCTTTTTATTTATAAGATTTTATCGCAATATTTACTTCGGCATTCTAAAATATTTATGCTAAAGTAAAGATTGGGAGAAAAATGCTTCATAATCCAAAAATTTATGAAATAAATACACGCGTCTGGATTAAACAATTTGAAAAGGGAACAACTCTTTCAAAAATACCTGAAAAAATATTTGACAACCTTGCAGAGAGTGGAATAGACATAATATGGCCTCTTGGCGTTTGGGCAGGCTGTCCGCAAATAATTGAGAAATGCTGCTTCAGCCCTGAACTTATCTCTGCATACGACAAAAGCTTAAAAGACTGGAAAAAAGAAGATGTTATTGGTTCTCCCTTCGCTATAGATGATTATGAAGTTAATCC
>JARLHB010000084.1 GCA_031292465.1 Ignavibacteriaceae bacterium | reverse complement strand
TTTCGTTATCGGTATATTATCAATCATTGCAGGAATAGCTTATACAGCGGGCCCCTACCCGCTTGCTTATAACGGCCTTGGCGATATATTTGTTTTTATGTTTTTCGGTATAGCCGGAACTATGGGTACATATTACATACAGGTAAAAGATTTTTCATTTATTTCTTTTTTAATCTCTATACCAGTGGGAGCATTAATTACAGATATACTTGTTGTTAACAATTTCAGGGATATAGAAGAAGACCGTGCAGCAGGAAAAAGAACTTTAGCCGTTTTATGCGGAAGAGGATTTACAAGGTTTCAGTTTATATTTTTAATACTTACTTCATTTGCAATACCCGCTGTTTTATATTTCTTTTTTGATTTCCATTACTGGGTATTTCTGCCGTATTTAACATTTCCTTTAGCATACAAATTAATAATTATGCTTTACACATTAGACGGGCTTCAATTAAATAAAACTCTGGAATTAACTGCAAAACTTTCTGCACTATACGGATTTCTTTTTGCCGCCGGATTAACATTATGAAAAGAATAGATTTTACCTGCTCCTCTTATTGCCTGAAATTTAAAAAGCCGTTTGAGACTTCAACAGAAATTATTGAGGGAAGGAAAGGATTTCTAATTTATCTTAAAAGCGATACGGGCAAAACCGGAGTGGGCGATGCCGCCCCCTTCCCTGAATTCGGCTCAGAATCTTATACGGACGCAGAGAACGCAATAAAAAATATTAAGTTAAATCTTAAGGTTAATTTTCAGGATATTGAAACAAGCATTATTCATAGTTTATCCAATCTTGATAACCTGCCGGCACTGCATCATGGATTTGAACAGGCTTTATTAAACCTGATAAGCAAAGAGAAAAATATTTCCCTAAACGAAATACTAAACGAAACTTCGAAGAAGGATATTAAAGTTAATGCTGTAATAGGGTTCCTGCCGCCGGAAGAATCTGCAAAAGAAGCGGAAAGCCTTATCAATCAGGGTTATAAGACAATAAAAATAAAAGCCGGGCGGAGCAATTTTGAAGAAGATTACCAGTGTATTAAAGCCGTTAGAGAAGCTGCCGGCGAAAAGATTAATATAAGAATTGATGTTAACGGTAAATGGACATTAAAAGAAGCTGTTAATAACATGAGAAGTCTTGAACCTATTAAGCCTGAATATGTGGAACAGCCTGTTAAAAATATTATTAATTTTATTCAGCTAAGAAACAAGACTTCCATTCCGCTTGCAGCCGATGAATCTATAAGAACCGCAAAAGACGCGGTGGATTTTATTCAAAGAAAGGCGGCATCAGTTTTAGTTTTAAAGCCAATGATGCTCGGCGGAATTATTCCTGTATTAACTATTAAAAATGTTGCCGAAAAAGCAGGAATAAAGGTGGTAATTACTTCGTCATTTGAATCTGTAGTCGGAAGATCTATGGCTGTTTTTGCAGCATCAACCGTAAAAGAGAATGTAGCGCACGGCCTGGCAACCGGTGATTACTTTGAAAAAGATTTATTTTCAAATCCTTATCCGGTAAGAAACGGAATTATTTCGCTTGCAACCCACTAAGCGTAATGGCAGGATTTAATATGGAACTTATCGGCTCGCTGTTAAAATCTAAAGGCGATCTCAACACTCATGCAGTCAGACAGAACAAAGCTGCGATAATAACCCCTGATACCGTTCTTACATACAAACAGCTTGATGAAAGAATTTGTACAACTTTACAATCATTACAAAGCCTTGGGATAAAGAGCCATGACAAAGTTGCCATCTTAAGCGAAAACAGTTTGGAGTATGTTGTACTTGTTCTCTCCTTATGGAAACTTGGTGCAGTTCCGGTTCCGTTAAACATTCGCCTTCTTCCCTCAGAAATAGAAGATATTACATTATTTGCCGGGTGCAGATTTTTGTTAAAAGAAAAATCAGCGGGAGAAATAAAGAGCATCCCCAATGTAAATGTAAAAGAATTTCCCTTTGAAGAAGAGACAGGCAAATCTTTAACCGCAGCTGATGCACTAAATGACTTACCTGATAAATTTAAAATGAGCAGCCCAGCGTTGATAATTTTCACTTCCGGCTCGACGGGAAAACCCAAAGGAGTGGTTTTTACATTTAGTAATTTATTTTATAGTGCATTCAACGGCAATAAATTATTTAATCATCACAAAAAAGACAGGTGGCTTGCAAGCCTGCCGTTTTATCATATAGGCGGGTTTTCAATTATTTCAAGAAATTTCTTTTACGGTACAACGTTAATTATTCCGCAGTCATTAAAGACTGAACATATAGTATATGCCATTGATAATCTGAAGCCTTCATTGGCTTCATTAGTAACTACGCAATTGCAAAGATTAATTGAAGCCGGATGCAAACCTAACCCGGAATTGCGCCATATTTTATTAGGCGGCGGATTTATTGAGGCTTCTTTAGTCAGCAAAGCTATAAATAGCGGCTGGAATATTTCAAAATCTTACGGCACATCGGAAACTTCATCTTATGTAACTGCTCTTACCGCTGAAGAGTTCAATAACAAACCCGGTTCCGCGGGCAAAGTAATTCCGCCGAACCAGATATTAATTGTTGATGAGGACAAAAATATCCTGCCTGATAATAAAACCGGGGAAATTGCAGTTAAGGCACAGTCTGTTGCAAGTGGATACCTGAATAACGAAGCAGAGACAAAAAAGAAATTTTCCGGCGATATATATTATACTGGAGACTACGGACATCTTGATGAGGACGGGTTCCTTTTTGTAGAGGTGCGGCGTGAAGACCTTATTGTTTCCGGCGGCGAAAACATTATACCGCTTGAAGTGGAAACTGAGATTCTTAAATACCCCGGAATAAAAGAAGTATGTGTATTCGGGCTGAAAGATAATGAATGGGGACATATTGTTGCAGCAGCTATCGTATCAGACATAGGCATTACAGTTGAGATGTTAAGGGAATTTCTAAGCGATAAACTGCCCTCATTTAAACATCCTCGAAAGATTATTTTCTTAGATGAGCTCCCCAAAACCGAGCTCGGGAAAATTCAGAAAGGAAAGGTTAGGGAATTATTTAAAGATTGAAAGATTATCTGTTTTCAGATTTTCTTATTGCCTGAACAAACGAACGTTATATAAATATATTTGTTACTTCGACCTCCCCTTAATCCCCTCCTTAGCAAGGAGGGGAGCGGCTTTAGCCGGGGGTGGTTAAAATGTTGATATATTAGCATCTATTAAGGATGATAATGATTTTCCAAACCCTTTTTTATGTCCGGTTTAATTTCCCTTTTCTTCCAGGTTGCTTTATCAACAAAGATATGTACCGTTCTAACAACTGTACATTCATCTCCTGCTTCATTCTTTACAGCATACTCCAATTCAAAGGAAGATGATTTTAATTTTGACACCGCCACTTCAATTAAAATTGTTTCACCGTATTTAATCGGTTTATGATAGTGAGCTTCGCTGTTTAAAATTGGAACTACATACCCGTCATTATTCCAGTAATCCTCTTTCAGATTAAAACTTGAAATTAAGTCCTCATACGCAGAATGACAGAATTCATAAATTCTTCCATAAAAGAGTATACCTGCGGGGTCGCAGTCGTAAAAATTTATTTTCTTTTTTGTTGTAAA
>JARLHB010000083.1 GCA_031292465.1 Ignavibacteriaceae bacterium | reverse complement strand
CGATTGTTTCACCGGAACTTACTTTGAAGAAATCATAGAAAGAACGGCTGGCTTTAACGACTCTTAAATCTTTATCCAATATAAGCAGAGGCTCCCGTACAGTGTTGATTATGTTTTCAGCGAATTCACTTACTTCATCGGCGGAGTCTTTAATCACTACAAGTTCTTTGCGGGTTTTTTCCAGGCCGGCTTCTATCTCCTTGCGTTCGGTTATGTCTTCAATGGCAAGAAGAATTATCTGTTCTTTTTCCGCTCCTCTTTGAATTTTCCGGGCGTTTAAAAGCATAATACGCTTACCGATTGTTGAAAAATCATGTTCAACTTCATAGTTATCGAATGTTGTTTTTTCGGGAAGGATTGTCTCCAGTAATTCTCTCAACTTAGGAATATCCCATTGATGATTTCCCAGATCATAGATAAGCGTACCGATTGTTTCACCGGAACTTACTTTGAAGAAATCATAGAATGAACGGCTGGCTTTAACCACTCTTAAATCTTTATCTAATATAAGCAGAGGCTCCCGTACAGTGTTGATTATGTTTTCGGCAAATTCGCTTACTTCAATTAAAGATTTCAATTTGATCTTTGAGTGGGGCGGATTCGAAGCTGATTTTGTTTTTTCTTCCTTATTTATCGTTGTCATAATACCACCCTTATAACTAAAAATAGTCAGAGTCTAATTTTATTAATAATCGTTATTGTTACATGTAATTTGAAATCAACCGACATAAGAATTGCTGATGTCAGATCATAACCAACAACCTGTTACTGCTAATCAACTTATATATAACTGTATCTAAGGTAAACTGCATCAACAACGGTAAATCCATTTTAAGCATTCTTCGTTTTTTAACAGGAATAAAATTGCAACTATTTAGTATGAAAAATCAATCCATCAAAAGGATGAAAAAGGGACTAAATCTTCAGGCTGGCAAAAGGCTGATTTGAGGTGTATTTCTGAATGAGTAAATTATTTACGATAAGAATACTATTTGAAATGCCGTCCATTGCAAGGATAGTTCAATTTTATCAACTCACATAATTACTAAATTAGTTCATAAAATAACCTGAGAAAAGAGACCCACGCAGTAAAACAAAATCCTAATATTTATATCTTTACAACCAATATTTTAATTATAATTGCTGTATCACTTTTTAAATAGAAGCTATATCCCGCTATATGGAATTTGAAGAACTACTGGTCTTTACAAAAAGAAAATTAAAAGAGGGCATAGTAAAATTTACGCCTCCGGCTTTGGGTATATTATTATTCTTTATACTTATACGCGCGTACGAAATTATATTTGTCTGGCGGCAGACATTCTCTAAAGATATAACTACATGGGTAATCATATCAGGGGCGCTTAATGATGTGGTATTCTTCTTCCAATTGTCGGCTTTGTTATGCGCGCTGTTTTTAATTCTTTATTTTATAAATATTAAGTCTGCAAAAATTGTATTCAGGTCGCTGGCTGCGTTTTTTATATTTGGCTACATGCTTTTAGTGCTTTACTTTTCAAAATCGGCAATACCCTTGGGCTCCGATCTTTACGGTTACACAATTGCGGAAATAACACACACATTCGGGGCCGCAGGCGGTTTTAACATCCTTTATCTTGCTGCACTTCTCTTATTTATTGGTGTAATCGTAGGCGCTTTTATACTGCTTGATAAAATAAAATTACACCGGGTACTTATTAACCTGTTTTATACGCTGCTCGTTATATCATTGTTTGGCGCGGATTATATTGCACACAGCACAACAAGCTTTTCAAATTCTGCGGCAAATACCTTGTCTGTTAACAAGCTTGAATATTTTCTAAGCAAATCGTATAAGTATTTATTCGTTGGTGATTTTGAAATACCAATGTCCAATTATTATTATGATTCGGACAGCAGCGACAGCTTATCATTTAAATATATAAATAAAGATTACCCGTTTTTACATGAAGAAAATGCGCCTGACGTTTTGGGTAATTTTTTTAATATAGGGGACAAGAAGCCAAATATAGTTTTCCTTGTAACCGAAAGCCTCGGTAAAGGTTATTCGGGGGACGGTGCATATCTTGGCAGTTTTACTCCTTTTCTTGACTCTTTAGCAAAGTGCAGCCTGTACTGGGATAATTTTTTAAGCTGCGGCGGCAGAACATTCGCTTTTCCGTCTTCAATCTTCGGATCACTGCCGTTTGCTGAAAAAGGCTTCCTTGAACTTGGCGAAAGTATGCCCCCGCATTTTTCGTTACTAAAATTTTTAGAAAGCCAGGGTTACACTTCCCGGTTTATTTACGGCGGTGATTCCCATTTCGATTTTATGGATACGTTTTTCAGAAGGCAGAATGTTAATCAGTTAGTTGATGAAAAGAATTTCGGCGCCGGGTATACCAAAATGCCGGCAGGCTCCAGCGGCTTTACATGGGGCTACGGCGATAAAGAATTGTTTGAAAAATATTTCGAGATGCTGAAAAACGATAACAGCAAAAGCCGCATTGATGTTTCAATGACTTTGTCCATGCACAGCCCGTTCGTAGTTGCAAACATGGATTATTACAGGAATAAATTTGATAATTTAATTGGTAAAATGAACCTGACTTCCGATATACTTGCGCAGGATAAAAGCTATAAGGATATGCTGGCGTGCGTTTTATATACAGATGAGGCATACCAGTATTTCTTTAATGAATATAAAAAGAGAGCTGATTATAACAATACTATATTTATTATCACTGGCGACCACAGAATGCCGGAAATACCAATTGTAAACCAGATAGACAGGTTCCATGTACCTCTTATAATTTATTCCCCTATGCTGAAACGTACTGCAAAGTTTTCTTCCGTATCTTCGCACTTTGATATTATGCCGTCTATACTTGCATTCCTTAAAAATAATTATAAAATGCAGATACCAGCGCAGTCAACTTTTATGGGCTCCGGGCTGGATACAACAAGGATGTTCAGGAATGTGCACAGCTATCCTTTAATGCGAAATAAGAATGAATTGCTTGATTATCTGTTCCATGATTATATGTTGTCCGATAAAACACTATATAGAATTGACAGCAACCTGAATTTGATACAGGATAATAATCAGATGATGATGGATAAAATTAACGGTTTGTTTGACGAATTTAAGGAGCGGAATAATAACATGATAAAAACGAAGAAACTGGTTCCGCAGGCGTTTATATATTAACAATTCATGTTATGCAAAATTGTACAGCGAAACGCTGTTTCGCTACTTATAGTAACGATTCACATTAAAATAGATTGATTATGCGTTACGTGAGTTAATAACTAAAGTTTCGTAGTATTGTATTTCAATAGCCCCGCCATTTAGAGGTTGTGTTAAAACTCGTAACAAATTTATAAATATTCAATATTGTGTTTCTGTTATTTAAATATAAAGCGGCAGGTAAACCGTTGAAACGGTTGCAAAGTATTTCTTCTTCATCATTAACACCGCGATTAATCGCGGTGTTAATGATATAATCAAAATTATTCATGGAAAACCAATTTTAACACAGCCTCGATAATGGCTGTAGCTTTTGATTATTGTTGAATGGGCTGGAATATAAAAAGAATAAATTGGGCGGGAAGGTTAGGTAATCCTTGATTAACGAATAAATAATAATTAAGTTCTATCTTAGTTATGAGAAAAGAAAATCTATTCCTATAAAAATCCAAGGTTAGTGTAACAAAAAGAAGAGTGCGGGATTCTAGCGAAAAAAAGGATTATATTAAAGTTTTAAGTATATAAAGTCCAATCTGCAATGGTGGAATCCTGCAATATGACAGTATAATTAATTACTATTATAAAAAAGTAGAGAGTTCAAATTATGAAACAGCGCGGAATCATTTCTTTTATAATAGTTACTCTTATTTCTTTATCATCAGTTCTTGCACAAGATCAGTTCAGCTTAAGTCCTATAAATCCTAAAGTCGGCGATATACTGTCGGTAACCTATGAT
>JARLHB010000082.1 GCA_031292465.1 Ignavibacteriaceae bacterium | reverse complement strand
TTAAAGATGTTCTTTCATATCCTGCTAATGACGTTTATGTAATTGAAAATAACGGAGTGGAAATTTTAATCCCTGCTGTTCCGGATTATATTGAAAACTTCGACCCGGAAAAGAAAATATTGGTTCTTAAGCCGGGAGAGGAGTTGTACGAAGATGATGAGGATTGATATTATTTCCGCTGTACCTGACCTCCTGTTAAGTCCGCTTAATACTAGTATTATAAAGAGGGCTCAGGATAAAGGCAAAGTTGTTATTTCCATACATAATCTTAGAGACTATGCTTTTAATAAGCATAAGCAGATAGATGATAAGCCGTTTGGCGGCGGTGCCGGTATGGTGCTTAAACCAGAGCCGTTCTTTGAATGTATTGAAAAACTTTCGCAAGAGAGAAAATATGATCATGTAATATTCACTACGCCTAAAGGCAGAATATTCAATCAAAAAGATGCCAACAGGCTCTCTCTTGCTGAAAATATTTTGTTGGTTGCAGGCCATTACAAGGAAATAGATGACCGTGTAAGAGAAAAGTTTGCAACCGATGAAATTTCGATTGGAAACTTTGTCCTTACCGGCGGAGAGCTTCCGGCATTACTTATTGTTGATGCTGTAATAAGGCTTATTCCGGGCGTATTAAATGATAGTGAATCTGCACTTGATGATTCATTTCAGGACGGCGAGAAAATAGAAGCCCCGTTATATACAAGGCCGGCAGAGTATAGAGGCATGAAAGTTCCAGATGTACTTCTATCCGGCAATGAAAAAGAAATCAAAAAGTGGAAAGAAGAACAATCGCAAATATTAACTGAGAAGTGGAGAAATTATAATAATTAGTGGAGAGTACAATGATTAATTTAAATAACATATTACCCGATCAAATAAAAGCAGATATACCTGCATTTAATTCAGGTGACCATGTACGGGTGCATGTAAGAGTAATTGAAGGCGATAAAGAAAGATTGCAGCCTTTTGAAGGCGATGTTATAAATATTAGAGGCGCCGGCATAAATAAAACCTTTACCGTAAGAAAAATTTCGAGCGGTGTTGGCGTTGAAAGAATTTTCCCTCTGAATTCGCCTAAAATTGCAAAAATTGAATTGCTAAAAGAAGGTAACGTAAGAAGAGCAAAACTTTATTATCTGCGTAATCTTTCAGGTAAAGCTGCCAGAATTAAATCAAAAAGCTAAATCGGATATTTTAAGAATTCTTACTTATTAAGGGCATGAAAATGCCCTTAATTTTTCTATTAGGTTTTAAATAAAAGCATTATTCGTATTGGTAAAATGAAAATACTATTTCCCCAAAATATTTTTTCTAACCTGATTGCGGATAGCTTGCCTGCAGAAATTAAAGAAAATATTACGTTCCTCCCTTCATCGCTGATAACTTCAGAATTATTAAAATCGGAAAAGGCTGTAGGTTTAGTTCCTACAATGGATTTAATTAAACATAATCAGCTTTTTGTCTCGAAAGATTTTGGCTTGTCATTCGAAGGTTCTTTGTGTAACTCGTATTTGTATTTTTATGATTCCCGCAGGCAGCTAAAAGATATTAGTTTATCAGGAGATGTATCCTCTGTGGAGGTTGTGCTTTGTAAAATTCTCTTCAAAGAATTGTATGATGCCGATATAGAAGTGAAAATACTTAAGGAAGAACCAAAAGCTATTAAGCAAAACCTTCTGCTGGTTGGGGATGACAATTTTATGCAGCAAAGATATGAACAAGGTATAAGCTTTTCCGAAGAAATTATTGAAGCTTTGTCTCTGCCTTTTGTAAACTACATCTTTTCTTCAATTGATAAGTCATCGTTGGAATTTATGAACGATTTGTTACGTGATAAAAGCGCGGTTATCTATTCTAATGTTGATGATGAAAAATTTGGGAAAAATCTTCCGAATGAATTAAGAAGTTATATTAGGGATAATATTGCATCTTTTGTAATCGATTTTGATAATCAGGATATTGAAGGCATTAACCAGACAATAAGACTGCCTTATTTTTACGGCATGGTTAAAGATATTGTTGAAGTAAATTATGTCTAATGTAGGTCGGGCAGCCTGCCCGACCAGTCATTTGGACTTTCAAGTTTAATTATAAGCCCTTCTTTATACGGACAGGCCGGGCAAACCTGCCCGGCCTACAGAGCTAAATAGCAACGTGAGAAACGCTTAATACATTTGTATTTTCATTCATTTGTTTTAGCATTTCGGTAGTAAGGGGTGTTTTTAACTTCATTGTACAGCAGGCAACTACTCCGCCGTCAAATATAATATTTTCTATCTCTTCTATATTGATATTCTTTTCCCTGATAATACTCATTATTGAAGCAAGCACACCGGGTTTATCAAAATGTTTTACAACAAGCTGATAATGCGCATCGGCTATTTTAGCCCTATTAACCCAATGAGCAATAATGCCGCTTTGGATATAATCCTTAATTATTCTTATAGTTTCTGCAGCAACTGCGTTTTGAGCCTGCTCTGTAGATGCGCCGATATGGTGGGTAACATAAACATTCTTTAATGCCTGAAGAGGTGAAGAAATATCCGCTGTTTTGCCTTCAGGTTCATTTTTAATTACATCTAAAGCAACGCGTATATTCTTTGTATTTATAGCTTCAATCATGGCATCCATATCTATTATATCTGCTCGTGCGGTATTAATTAACAAACAATTCGGCTTCATATAGCTGAACATTTCTTTGTTAAACAAACCTTTGGTTTGTGAAGTTGCAGGCAGGTGTATAGTTACAATATCGCAAAGAGGAAGGAGCTGATTCATTTCGGAAAAATCTTTTATCATTACGCCTTCAATTCTGGAAATATCTTTACCATATACATTCATACCGAACGCAAGAGCGCGTTTTGCCACTTCTTTCCCGATGTTTCCAACACCGATAATTCCGAGTGTTTTTCCCATCAACCCTTCTGCTTTTGAATACTCGCCCTTATTCCATTTACCGTTTCTGAAATCTATAACATTATC
>JARLHB010000081.1 GCA_031292465.1 Ignavibacteriaceae bacterium | reverse complement strand
TTCCCTCGCCGTACCTTATAAGGTTAACTGACCGTCCCTGCGTGGAATACCCTGCCGTCTTTATCCGGAAGTTATTTTTCTCCTTTAATTTTTCTATTAATGGTATAATATCCGAATGTTTGAACCTTCGGTGTGTTAAACTTTGTTCAACATAATACTGGTGGCTGTAATGTAAATGGTTTGCAAAATCAATGTCTTGTGGCATGTCTTTTTATCAATATCCGATCTGGTGAAATAATATAAAAATCTTGTATACAAATTTATTAAAATTTTTGTGCCGTTTCTACTTAAATTGCAATTCCCATGCGTTCATCAAATTCATCTATTAACTTCATAGGGTTTGGCGAGATTGCAAAGCAATAGAGCGGATACAAATTAGAAAACGTTTTAATTGCCTCTGTAAGGAAGTCCGGTGAAGTGTATAGCTTATTTCCAGGGGTAATATCCTTTTTAAGAATTATGTATTTCATATTGGAAATGGTTTCAAAGTGTTTGGGGGCTTTAAATTTAGGATAAACAGTTCCGCTTTCTTTATTAAGCTCATACATAAAAAACTTATTATTAATCTTAAATCTTTCGCAGCAGTCAATAAAATCTTTCCCGCGGGAGGAAATATTCTGATTAAAATAGAGGCCATCGCCTTTTGTGTTATTTAAGAAAAGGCCGTATTCGATGCCGTTTTTATCAAAATAAACAAAGAACTCGCTGTCCATTTTAAATCTGCCGAAGTGAACCAGAAAATAATTCCGGTAAGGCCCGCCTTTAGCAAACCTCATATCTTTATTTATTCTCATTATCGTTTTATTGAACTTAGGTTCTGTTCTTATTGCGGGATTGAGGTGGCTGAAGAATTGCCCGATTGTTACGATAAAAGATTTTGCAGGCAGAACGAGATTCTCTTCGTATCGTTTCCTGTTTTTAGAAAACCACACAGTATTATTGTTTTTATCTCTCTCTAATTCGCCTAAAAATTTGAAAGAATCTAAACTGAAGCCTGAAAAGGATGGGATATTAGTCATCAATACATTTTACCGATATTTAAAGTTATATAAATGCCGCCCAGGTCTTTTTCAAGATTACCCTGCATTATTTCCACTCCATTATTAAACAGGTGTACGTAATAATACCGCACATTAAGCCCGATAAGGCTTGTCTTGTTAAGCCCGAAATTTGCTCCAAAGCCAATATACCCTCCGGCAGAATAATTAATATGCGCCCTTTTGAATGCAGTAAAATATTCAAGTTCGTAAGGGTCATTTATAACCAGGGCGGGGCCAACGCCAAAATTTATATATGGGCGTAAGTTATCGGAAATATCGTCTTCAAAAAGCCTGTATTGAAGGCCGAAATTTAATGGAAGGATAAAAGCCCTGTTAAGTTTACCAAGAGTATAGCTTTTACCGTAATAATCAACATAAGTAAATTCTCTGGGATCCTGGGCTTCCGAATATGAAAGATCTACAAATCCGGTTACAATATCGGACAATTGGTGCCTGTAGAAAGTGCCCAGCCCGAAGCCGCCTTCGCTGAACATGATATCCACACCCCAGGCATTATCCGGGAATGTATCCGGCGGCTTTGCAGGCGCCATTTCCCCGATGCCCTGTGCATTAGCATTCCACATTGCAATTATAACTATTGCTGCCGAAATGAGTTTTTTCATATTTTTATATTAAAATATTGAAGAATAAAATAACCTCTATACATAAAACAGTCAAGTCTATTTATGATAGTCCCATGATATTCACAAATTTTAATTTTATATTTAGTTCAAAAATGAAAGAAATTTATGCCTGTAAATTTAGAACTAAAAGTTAAGCTAAAATCATTTAACCCGGTTATAAAACTTCTTAAAGAAATAAATGCCGAATTTGTGGGGATTCTGAAGCAAACCGATATATATTACAAAAATAAAGGGGGACTGCTTAAACTTAGAATTGAAAACGGCGAACAGAGCATTATAAAATATTTAAGGGAAGAAAAAAAACGCGACCGTTTCTCGAATTACAAAGTCCTTCGTTTTTCACAGGGCAATGCCGCCGATTTTTTAAAAAGTATATTTACTGTTGAAGCAGTTGTGAATAAAAAAAGATACCTTTATATGTACGATAATACAAGAGTCCATCTTGATAACGTTAGAGGTTTAGGATATTTTTTAGAGCTTGAAACATTAGTGGTAAATGGCAAGGCCGATGCAAGGAAAAGATATAACAATACAATCAAACTTTTAAACCTTGATAATTGTGAAGAACTTAGGAAATCATACCGGGACCTGATTATGAGTAAAAATAAATGATCCTTACTAAAAGCAAAATAGATTCAATTGATCCGGATGCATTGATTGATGAAAAAATTAAAACCGGCAGGCTTGACGAGTTTCTACTGATAGTTCCCACTAACAGGAAGATAAGATCGCTGAAAAGGGAGATTATATCATTAACTTCCGGCAGGGCATCGGGAAAGATCAACTTAGATACCATCGGTACGTTTGCAGGCAGCCTGCTTTTTATGAATGAAAATATAAAAGCGGAGAATTTAAGCGAGGCAGCTTCGGCTGTTCTGCTTAAACAAAGTGTTGATGAATGCAAGCTAAAATATTTTTCTGCTTATAAGGATGAATTCCCGCATGGTACATTAATCAGAATAAGAGAAGTTATTTCCGAATATAAGAAAAGCGGTATTACCCCTGATATTTTAAGAACCGAATCTAATAATTTGGAAGGATCGGAAAAGAATAAAGCCGAAGATATTGCTGCCATATTTGAGATCTATCAGGCAAGGTGTAAGCAATTAAATGTAAAAGAGACAGGGGATATTTACCATGAGCTCAATCAGATTCCATTCCCGTCCTTTGAGGAGTATTTCAGAACTCTTTATCCTTCTGTAAAATTAATTGTAATTGACGGCTTTGATGAATTTACAGGCCCTGAAATTGAAATAATTAACTCAACTTCAAAATTACAAGATATTGACCTGTTTATATCATTCGACTATTTTGCTTATAACCCGGGCATCTTCTCTCATCTAGATAAATGCTATGATAAATTAATTCAGAAGGGCTTCCATGCCATAAAGGATATTTCAGTCCCGGTTCAGAAAAAATTTGAGAGTGAAATAAGAGAAAATTTATTCCGGTTGAATGTTAAGGCAAAGTCAGATTACTTTAACTGCCATATTACAAAAATTCATGCAGGTACAAGAGGGAAAGAGGTAGAGTTAATAGCCAAAGAGATTAAGGAATTAATAACCGGAAAAAAAGCCGAACCAAATCAGATTTGCGTTGTATTTAATTTAATCCAAAATTATTCCAGCCTTATTCGTGATGTATTCCAGATGTACGGGCTGCCCTTTAACCTTACGGACAGAATTCCTCTTGATTCGTCTTCGCCTGTAATATCAATAATAAACTTTCTGGAAATCCTTGAGAACGATTTTTATTACAGGAATATCTTCCGGGCATTAAGCGGAGGATATTTAAACTTTGCCGGTATTGATAAGTCCAACCTGCTCAAAGCTTCGGTGGATTTAAAAATAATTTCAGGTTATGAAAACTGGATAAACAGCATCCAGGATGCGCTTCTGCGTATTGAAGAGAATGACGATGATGAAAGCAACTATAATCTGAATGACAAAAGTTCTTATAAGCAGGCATTATATGATTTGAAAAGGCTATATGATATACTGCAGCCATTTCAAAAAACGATGACTCTTAAAGAGTTTTCAGGCAACCTGAATAATTTAATATTCTCTTTGCAAATGCCGCCAAGATTAGTTAATACTGCCGGAGATTCCGTAGAAGAAAATATTAAAGGTATTACAACGCTTATTGATTTGATCAAAGAGATATTTCAGCTTTTTGAACTTGAATATGGAAAGAATAAAAAATTTCCATTAAGCTTTTTCCTTAGCAATTTAAAAACAGCGGTTTCATCTTCCCGCTTTAATATTAAGGAAAAACCGGGTTACGGAATACAGATAACCACTCTTGAAGAAATACGCGGTTTAAAGTTTGATTACCTTTTCATTTCGGGTTTATGCGACGGCGATTTGCCTACACGTTATTCGCCGGAAATATTTTTTTCAGGCTCATATCAGAAAAACGAAAAAATTCATCAGACGGAAGAGAGGTATCGTTTTTACCAATCGCTCTGTTCCTGGAGCAGGCATCTTTATCTTACGTATCCTTTACAGGAAGATAAAAAGGAATTGGTCGAATCAAATTTTCTTAATGAGTTTAGCAGCTTATTTGATACCAGCCTGAAAACCGAAAAAGACTATTCCGAGTCAATCTATTCTAAAGAGGAGCTGCTGGTTTATCTTTCCCAGAATAAATTTGAAGAATTACCTGAAAATTATGGCCCTGCTGAAATAAAAATAGATACCGCCGGGATAAAGAATTCTATCGGCATAGATGAAATAAGAAGGGATCAGCCATTTGGTTCTTCGGAATATACCGGCAATATAAATGTAAATCTTGATAAATCTGCGGGCGAAGCGCTTTCGGATTATAAATTTAAAGAATTTTCAATTTCGCAGCTTGAAACTTATGCTAAGTGTCCGTATAAATATATGGCTGAAAGAATTCTAAAGTTAAAACCCCTGCAGGAACCTACGGAAGATATAGAAGCTTTGGAGATGGGAAGCCTGCTCCATAATATCCTTTATAAATTTTATAAGCAGATATCAGA
>JARLHB010000080.1 GCA_031292465.1 Ignavibacteriaceae bacterium | reverse complement strand
TTATATATACCGGCAAAGAATAGAAAAAGGGAATCTGTACTTTGCCGGTACATGATAAGTTTACTCTAAATCTTTTCGCATTTGCTCGTATTGTTCTTTAGATATTTCTCCTTTTGCATACCTTCTTTTTAATATATCCAAAGCAGTTTCGGGAGGCATTTGTATGCTTTTATTAGTTTGATTTTTACTGAATGTGTGAACAATAAGCCAGATTACAAGAGCAGCAACAAGGACTTTGAAAATCCAACTGAAAAAAAATCCCCCGCACAAAAAATCATTAAAAAACATAAATCCTCCATTTAATATTAAGGGCACTTCTAAAAACTAAATAAAAACAGAGGATAAAGCCAGAATAAATAGTTATATTGGAATAAAAAAAAGAAGAGCCATCAGCCAATGAAAAAGCAAACAGAGCCGGGATTATTTGACGAAGAGAACAGATTAATCAAATTGACAAAGAAAAAAGATCCGTTAGTAAGACTATCAATGATGATAAAGTGGGAGAAGTTTAGGCCGATAATCGAAAAGGCAATGAAAAAGCAGACAAAAGGATATGGCGGCCGCCCGCCATATGATTATATAATGATGTTCAAAGTGTTGATACTTCAGCGGCTATATAATGTATCGGATGAACAGATGGAATTTCAGATAAATGACAGACTTACATTTATGAGGTTCCTGGGATTAGGTATAGGCAATACGATACCGGATCAAAACACAATCTGGCTGTTTCGGGAGAATCTGATAAAAAAAGGAGTAATAGAGAAATTATTTAATAAGTTTGAGAGCATGTTAGACCAGGAAGGATTTCTGATAAAAGAAGGCTCAATAATAGACGCAACGATAGTAGAAGCGCCGAAACAAAGGAACACGCGAGACGAGAATGATCAAATCAGGCAGGGAGAGATGCCGAAAGGATGGAAAAACAAGCCACATATGTTACGTCAGAAAGATACGGATGCCAGGTGGCTGAAGAAGAACGGAGAGAGATATTACGGATATAAGAATCACGTAAAGATATGTAGGAAGAGCAAATTGATAAGCGCTTATAAAGTAACCGATGCAAGCGTTCATGATTCACAGGCAGTGGAGGACTTACTGGATAAAAGCGACAGTCACCATGAGTTGTATGCAGACAGTGCATATTCAGGAAAAGAGATAGCATCACTGTTAGAAAAGAAAAAGATACGCAGCAGAATACATGAGAAGGGTTACAGCAACACACCACTTACTGAGGCCCAATGGAAAAGAAACCGGAAGAAGTCAAAAATCAGGGTCAGAGTGGAACATGTATTTGGTTACATGACAAACAGTATGAACGGAATATATATACGAACAATAGGCATAGTAAGAGCAACTGGTGTTATAGGCCTGATGAATCTGACATACAATATGAACCGATATTTGCAGCTTGCAGGGTGAAATGCGTCCAGGAGGATAAAATCCTCATAAGTGTTAGTTAGACCCCTAAGATAAGGGTTCTAAAACGATAATATATAATCCCAATTTTTGAGAAATATAAGTTTACAAAATAAATCAAATTTAATTGTTAGTTTTTAGAAGTGCCATTAAGAAAGATAAAACCATCTTAATAAATGTGCAATTAAGTACTTTTACAATACACTAATTTATTTAGGTCCGGATTTATAATTATAAAGAATGAAGCGAAATAGAATATATTAGGAACAGCAGTCTCTTGTAAACGTCTTTTTAAGCACCCTTTTCCAGGCAGGGATGATTTCTTCACTCCTAAAACCTGCATTAAAAAGTGTTTGTGCCACAACTTTACTATCAGCACCATCTAATTTTACAGTTAAAACCTTCCCGGCTTCTTCCGTATTTATATTCCAGTCGATTATTTCGTTTATATTATCTAAATAGGGTTTTAGTTTAGTTACTTCTTCTTTGTTGCGGATATTTGTTCTAAAATTTATGGTTTTCATATCTGTCTTAAGTTTTCTTATTATTATTCTAAAATAAATATTATTACAAAGTAAAAATACAAAAAAATAATTCTATTTATTTAGATTAAATCTTAAAAAGAGAGACATTGTTGTTATTAATCAAAGGATCGTTTTTGGTGGGGACAAAAATAATAAGTTCTTAGTATCGATTTGATTTATCCTATGTATATATATAACAAACTGAAGGATTATATTTATCAGAGAAAATCGTATAGTTTATTAATGTTATCTAACACCGGAACACCGCATGCCGACAACTTTTTATGGCTCTGATGGCCGTCGGCAATTAATAAACAGTCGGCGCCAATTTCCTGAGCTACTTCAAAGTCATGTACCGTATCGCCTATAAGCAAAACTTCTTCCTTGCTGTTTCCGATTTTTTTCATAAATTACTTGCCAAGATCAATTTTGCTGTTTGCGTAGATGTTATCCAGTCCGGTTAAATACGAAAAATAACTTTCCAGTTCAAAATGATGGACTATTTCAATTAGAGTATTTTGAGAATATGCGGATAGGATAGATTGTTGTATACCTTTGCCAGAAATGAATTTCAGCACTTCTTCGGCGCCTTCATAAAGGCGGCCTTCAAGCCTTCGCCTCTCATATTCATCAATCCATTGTTTGCCGACCACTTCAAAAGAATATTTATTGAAATCAATACCGGCGCTTGCATAATATTCTTTAATAGGGAAGGTAAAGATATTTTTATATTCTATAACAGACAGCGGCTTTAAATCCATTCCGGTAAGAATATCATTTACTATATCTACGCTTAGTTCAACATCATTAAAAAGTGTTCCGTTCCAATCCCAAATAAGGTGTTTATAGCTTTCAAGCATCAATTTATTTTTCTTTTTATGAGTAGAATAATCCCCTTAAAAATGGGAGATATTATTTAGACAAATATACGAATCCTAATTGTTATCAATATTAGATATCTTGTCTTTTAAGTTGTAAATAGCTAACTGAAAAAACAATTACCCGTTGCTGGTTTACCTCAAATGGATATTGGTGGTTAAATATCCTAATATATTCAAATATTTCAGGTTTTTACATTTTAAATTTAATAAATGTTTAAATCAGTAAAATATTTAAACTATATAATTAATATATTGATAAATGGATTTATATAATGTTGCTATTAAACTGTTGTTTATATCACAATAGTTAAATGTTTTAAAATTAACACTTGCATAATTTTAATCTAACGGTTAGATTTACCTCGGTTCTTTCAAAAGGTTCTCCCCTGCCTTTTGAGCAAAAAGAACTAAGTCCCGATGGTCGCCCGATCATTGGGCTTTTTATTTTAAACAGATTTAAACAAAAGTAAATATACCGGAAGGGGATAAAACAGGATTTCCAGTATATAGTTTACTATATAGCAGTGTTGAAATTTAGTCTAATGTAAATAACAATATTTATTGTATAGTTAAAAAAATCAGTATGACTGTTGAATCTATATTTGATAAATATCTGAAAGATGATAACTCGGCATTCTTTTATACACCTGTAATTTATAAAGACAGCTACTCGTATATATTTAAAAATCCCGAAGTAATTATTATTGCTGAAAACCAGGAGGAATTGTTCAATGCATTTGGTTTGATTGAAGCGCAGAGAAAAATCGGCAGAACCGGCTACGGATTTATGAAGTACGAAGCGGGATATTATCTGGAAGAAAAATTTCTAAAGTATAGAAAAGAAAACAATACCGGATTATTGAAATTTTGCTTTTTTAATAAAGAGAATGTAATAAAAATTAAATCGGATGAAATAGACTTTACATCTGGAGGATCTGTTA
>JARLHB010000079.1 GCA_031292465.1 Ignavibacteriaceae bacterium | reverse complement strand
GCTTTTGATGCAAGCGCAGAACTGCGGCTTAATCTTGCATTTACTTCTATTATCCTGTAATCATCTGATTTAGGATCAAGCGCATATTGAATATTACATTCGCCGATAATACCGAGATGCCTGATTAATTTTATTCCAATGGAGCGCAGCATAAAATTCTCGCTTGCAGAAAGAGTTTGAACCGGCGCAATTACAACGCTGTCGCCCGTATGTATTCCCATCGGATCGATATTTTCCATGGAGCAGATGGTGATACAGTTATTGTATTTATCCCGGACAATTTCGTACTCAACTTCTTTCCAGCCGTAAAGAGATTCTTCAATCAGGATCTGCTTTGTAAAAGAGAATGCGCGCCTTGCTTTATCAGTTAGTTCTTCTTTGTTATTAACAATACCGGAGCCTAAACCGCCGAGGGCGTAGGCAATTCTAACCATTACAGGAAAACCAATTTCTTCTGCCGCGGCAATTGCTTCCTCAACATTCTTTGCAGTTTTACTTACTGCTACTTTCAAATCTACTTCATTAACCTTATTGCCGAATATCAGCCTGTCTTCCGTTGCCTGTATCGCTTCTACCTGAGTACCAAGCACTTTAACATTATACTTTTTAAGTATTCCTTTTTCAAAAAGTTCTACTCCTACATTTAATGCGGTTTGTCCGCCAAACTGCAAAAGTATGCTGTCCGGTTCTTCCTTCTGTATAATTTTTTCAACAAACTCTGCCTTGATTGGCAGAAAATAAACTTTATCGGCAAAGTCTGCGGAAGTCTGGATTGTAGCAATATTGGGATTTATAAGTACGGAGGTAATTCCGTCTTCCTTTAGTGCTTTAATTGCCTGACTGCCTGAGTAATCGAATTCACCGGCCTGCCCGATTTGAAGAGCTCCCGAACCTAAAATAAGTACTTTTCTTGGTTTACCTCTTTTTATCATTTTAATGCCCTCAAAAACATGTCAAAAATAAATTCCGTATCGTCCGGCCCTGGCGACGCTTCCGGGTGAAATTGTGCTGCAAAAAACGGCTTGGAAATATGTATTATGCCTTCATTCGTATCGTCATTATCATTTACAAACCACTCGCGCCAGTCTTCCGGCAGCGTTTCGGAATTAACTGCATAGCCGTGGTTCTGGGAAGTAATGTAACATCTTTTAGTTCCCATTTCATTGCATGGCTGGTTGTGGCTTCTGTGGCCGTATTTTAATTTATAAGTATCGGCGCCGGCGGCAAGTGCCATTATCTGGCTGCCGAGGCAAACGCCAAGCATTGGTATTCCGGAGCTCATTGCTTTGCGGGTATTCTCTATAGTTGTCTGGCACATTTTAGGGTCGCCCGGTCCGTTGGATATTAATACCCCGTTCGCCTTTTCTTTTGAAAAATCATAATCATAAGGTACGCGTATTACGGTAATATCCCTTTTTAAGAATGCCTGGATAATATTGTTTTTCGTTCCGCAATCGACTAAGATTATCTTTCTCTTACCGCAGGAATATTCAACCGGCTGCTTAATGCTTACCTGCCCGGGAAGGTCAAGTTTACTTACATCTTCAAAATCAATCGGTTCATTTTCATTTATTACAACTTTCCCGAGCATTGTTCCTTTCTCGCGTAGTATCCGGGTAAGCATTCGTGTGTCTATGCCGTATATTCCGGGAATCTTTTGCTCTTTCATCCAGTCATCAAGCGATCTTTTGGCATTCCAATGCGAATAATCATGAGAGTAATCGGATATTATTAAAGCCCTGCAGTGTATTCCTTCAGATTCAAAATACTTTAACAGCCCGTTTTCTCTTTCATATCCGGGTACGCCGTAGTTTCCTATTAAAGGGAAAGTACATACTAAAATCTGTCCGCAGTATGATGGATCCGTCATAGTTTCGGGATAACCTACCATACCTGTATTGAAGACTACTTCTCCGTTGGCATTCTTATCATAACCGAATGCAATGCCGGTAAACTCGGAGCCGTCTTCCAAAACTAATTTTGCTGTATTCATTTTACTCATTTTCTTTTTACTTGTTCTTCTTATTAAACAAAAAAATAGCCACTCATGGAGTGGCTATTCATTTATAGACTCTTCAAAATAATTTATTTTTGGTTGTGTTAATGTCCGGTACAATATCTTTTCTAAAAGTTTTACAAATATAAGCCAAAGACACTTTATATTCAATTTGCTAAATGATATTTTTAGTGATTATTTTCACTTATAATTAATATTAAAAAGCGGATTTTAGTATGTTATTCAGGGGATTATTTATAAAATTGCAGAAGAATATGAGTTGTATTCATCATGTCAATTTCCATCCTTTTTTTTTTATGGTTATTTATTGCTAAAATTAAGTTAAATCTATTCAATATGATTATAATTCAAAACCCAGGAATATAGATGCGGACAAATAAGACGACAAAAGAAGTTGTTCACAAAAAACAATTAAAAACATTTGTTCTGGATACAAACGTAATACTGCATGATGCTACCTGTATAGATCATTTCCAGGAGCATGATATAGTAATACCTTTAACGGTTATTGAGGAACTCGATCATTTTAAAAGAGGCAACCAGGTTATTAACCTGAATGCAAGGGAATTTGCCCGTACGCTTGATTCAATGACGGGCACTGCATTATTTAACGGGGGAGTTTCCATCGGCAAAGGCAGGGGGAAAATAAAAATAGGAATTGCCAAAGATCTGACCGGTGAAATAAAAGGTATTTTTAAGGAAGATACGCCCGACCATAGAATCCTTTCTGTTGCGCTTGAATGGAGTAAAAAATTCAAAGAAAGAACGGTTATTCTTGTAAGCAAGGATGTAAACCTCCGCATGAAGGCTAAAGCGGTGGGAATACTTGCAGAAGATTACAGCACAGACAGAATTACAAGCCTTGAAGAATTGTACAGCGGCAAAGAAATAGTTGAAGATTTTGATGATGACTTTATTGTTAAGCTGTTCCAGTCCCCTTATGAAATGCCTGCAAAGCATATTTTAAAGAAGCTTGACAAAGATCCGGTTCCGAATAAATTTTATATTATACGCAATACCAGCCGTTCAGTGCTGGCTTATCTTGATTCCGAAATGGAAAACCTGCGCAAGGTTGATAAAAATATTATATACGGAATAAAGCCGCGAAATGCCGAACAGACTTTTGCTGTTGATGCCTTAACCAATAATAACGTACCGTTGGTTTCATTAACGGGCAAAGCCGGAACAGGCAAAACGCTGCTTGCGCTTGCAAGCGCTTTGCATGTAAGAAAGTTTTACAGGCAGATATATATTGCCCGCCCGATTGTTCCGTTAAGCAATAAAGATATAGGGTTCCTGCCCGGCGATGTGCAGAGTAAAATTGAGCCTTATATGCAGCCGCTGTGGGATAACCTGCGCGTTATACAGGACCAGTTTACTGACAGCGACAAGCAGAGCCAGGTTATAACCAATATGGTTAAAGATGAAAAGCTTGTTATCGAACCTCTGTCTTATATAAGAGGGCGCAGCCTGCAAAGAATATTCTTTATTGTTGATGAAGCCCAGAACCTTACCCCGCATGAAATTAAAACTATTATTACGCGCGCCGGCGAAGGCTCTAAGATTGTGTTTACCGGGGATATTTATCAGATAGACCATCCTTATCTGGATTCGCAGTCAAACGGGCTGTCATATTTAATAGACCATTTTAAAGGACAAAGATTGTATGCCCATGTGAATCTTGAAAAAGGAGAACGCTCAGAACTTGCAGAGCTGGCAAGTAACCTTTTATAAAAGCATGAATTTTATCAAATGTAGGTCGAGCAGATATGCTCGACCAGTTCTATGCTTAGGAGAGTTGCCGATTAAATTTAAGTCAGCACAGTAGTCGGGCAAACCTGCCCGACCTACATATTAAAAAGGCAAAAGGCTGTATGCCCATGTGAATCTTGAAAAAGGCGAACGCTCTGAACTTGCAAGCAACCTTTTGTAAAAGCATGAGTTTTATAAAATGTAGGTCGAGCAGATATGCTCGACCAGTCCAATGCTTAGGAGAATTGCCGATTAAATTTAAGTCAGCACAGTAGTCGGGCAAACCTGCCCGACCTACATATTCAAAGGGCAGAGGCTGTACGCCCATGTAAATCTTGAAAAGGGCGAACGCTCTGAACTTGCGGAGCTTGCAAGTAATTTGCTGTAAGTTAGTAACGCATGTTACGCAAAATTGTACGGCGAAACGCTGTTTCGCCACTTGTATTATCAAGTTACTTTAATATAAATTTATTTTGTGTAACATAAATTAGTTATTAGTATAACTAAAAAGATATTCTAATATTTAAATTATTTCCACACACCATTTTATTCCTCTCTCGAGAGGGAAGTAATATACATGAAAAGCACAAATGAATATAAAAGCAAATATTTGAAAAATTTTCAAAACTTATCTCTTCATAACAAGTGTCGAATCAATTTGTCTTTTAGACACTTGTTTGTTTCCTTCTTAATTTCATAAAACGGCTTCATCAATCTTGATTGTTCTTCTATGTTTATCAAAAGATTTTGTTTTAACTGCGTATCTGATCCTATGTAACATAAAACATGCCGTTATTTAACTGGTGAATCTTATCAGACGAACCATATATAGTACAAGAAACCTGTCCATCAGGAAAGCTTCCATTAATAAATTATTATTTGCTTTTATCTAAAAGTATTGAGTAAATTATAATAGTTCATTTCTATCTATTAATTAAATTAATAACTTTTATATCCTTTGAGGGACCAATTTCTCTCAGAAGGAGGCTAATATGTTAGCTAAACTTTTGAGGGAGGCGCGTCTTTGATAACTTCTTTCTTTCTCAACTATTGAGAAAATTGGTAATCTCTGAAGCCAGTCACTTCGGATATTACGGTCCCCGTATTTAGGACTTTGTTATCAAGGGAAATGCGCGACAATTGCTTGCTATCTTAGGGGTGACTACCGTAAGTTAGGTTTGCCGCGCCTCCCTCATTGATTACAATATTTCAAATACTATCAATAAAGGGCTGATTATGGACGAAAATACTCTTCGCATCGTCGCAAGTAATTTGACGGCGGCTTATTATTCTGTAAACAAAGCTGAGTCTGAACAAGAAATCGATACATTAACACAAGATAAATTTCTTCCTTCTAAAGTCATTATTCGAACTTATCGGGCGTTCCTATCCGAATTGTATTGGGAGGAGGACAAGATTCAAACTCAATTAGCAAAATTACGCCAAACTCCGCCCTTATCGTCATCGTTGGAATAGATGCGGGGTGTGGTTTTTATCCTGCACAACAAAAATTATATATTTGTTATCTGGTTTCAGAATATATCAACTAACTAAAAACTTATTTTATTCTTGCTTCTTTTTGTATAGCACTTATCATATTATTTAATAATAGCAGTATTATTATTACGAGGGATTAACAGTTCCGTTGCGGTTATTAAAGGATAAGAGACATGATGTAACGGAATTTTATTCTAAAATCTGGCGGCAGGATGAATTTTCCTTTTTGGGAGAATGTCCCCGGGAATAAATAAATTCATTTTTACTTTACTGATAGTGAGTCCACATCCTTACTACAACAACAACCTTAATCTCTTTTTCAACGCAGTAAACTAATCTGTGCCGATTGTTTATTCATGTTAAAATCGACTATTCGTAGTGTGTCCACATCCGGATTACATACACAGTTTTAGTCTTAATATCAACTTCATATATTAATCGGTGCTGGATATTGATTCTTCTTGAATATATTCCTTCCAAGTCTCCAAGTAACTTTTCAAAACCTGGTGGATTCCGGAAGGGATTTTTTTGTAATATATCTAATAATTCAGATACTTGTTTATCGAGTCTGGTTTTCTTGATTTTTTGATAATCTTTATTTGCTTGTTTTGAATAGGTTAGTTTCCACGTCATGTTAGATGATCCAGGCGTTCTTCAAGCGGGGTGTTCTTTGCCTCTATAATTGATTCTCTCATACCAGGTATCGACAGTAAAAACAGAGTTTCCTGTATGGAATTCCAGTCTTCTTCAGATATTAAAACTGCATTCTGGTTCTTTCCCGTAATATGAACCGGTTCGCTGGCTGTAGCGGTCTCTTTTATAAGGTTGTACAAATCTTTACGGGCATTTGTTACTGATATTGTTCTCATCTGTTCATCTCTTTGTTTAATAGTACAAACGTACGTAATTCCGCACGTATAATCAAGCCGGGGCCCTGACTAAGAATTTACTCCATTCTTGCTTATTTTTGTACAGTATTTATTCTAATATTTGAAGATTGGCAGATGAAGATAGCAGTTTTATTATCAGGAGGGGTGGACAGTTCCGTTGCATTGCGGTTGTTAAAAGATCAGGGACACGATGTTACGGCGTTTTATTTAAAAATCTGGCTGCAGGATGAATTTTCCTTTCTAGGGGAATGCCCGTGGGAAGAGGATTTGAGATATGCCCGTGGCGTTTGCGAGCAGGCCGGTGTTCATATCGAAGTTGTTCCTTTGCAGACTGAATACTGGGAAACTGTAGTTACTTATACTATTTCTGAAATTAAAGAAGGCAGAACCCCGAACCCGGATATCTTCTGCAACAGCCTTATTAAGTTCGGGCAGTTTTATGATAAGATAGACCCTTCCTTTGAAAAAGTAGCAAGCGGCCATTACGCAAATGTTAAACTGAACAATAATAAATATGAATTAACTATGTCTCCAGATCCCATAAAAGATCAGACGTACTTTTTAGCTTATTTAACACAGCCGCAGTTATCAAGGGCATTATTCCCAATTGGTGAATTTCCTAAAAGCGAGGTAAGAAAGCTTGCACATAAGTATCAATTGCCGACTATGGACAGACGGGACAGCCAGGGTATATGCTTTCTTGGCCAAATTAAATTTGATGAATTTATCAAGCATCATCTCGGCGAAATTAAGGGAGATATAGTCGATATTGATACCGGCAAAAAGATGGGGCAGCACAACGGGTATTACTTTTATACAATCGGGCAGAGGTCAGGGCTGGGCCTGTCCGGCGGACCGTGGTATGTAGTAAAAAAAGACGTTAAGGAAAATATTATTTTTATTTCACGGGAAGATCATTCAAAACGGGAAAAGGATACTTTTTCAGTTGGTAAATTTAACTGGATACTGGAAGAGCAGCCTGCAACAGATAATCTTAAAGTTAAGATAAGGCACGGTGCAAGAATGTTCAACTGTACATTGGATTTTATAAATGAAGATGAGGCAGTTGTAAAATTAGATAAGCCCGACCAGGGAATTGCATCCGGACAATTTGCAGTCTTTTACCGGGATAATTTATGCCTCGGCGCCGGGGTGATACTATAATTTAAAGATTGAAAAATTAAAAGATTCAAAGATCGGACATTGTTGAGTTCAGGCAGTTTTAAAAGAATATATATTTTTCCTGTGAATTGAATTTAAATTGCATAAATATTTTGCTTACTTCGACCTCCCCTTGCCAAAGGCATCCCTTTGAGATATTCCCCTCCTTAATAACATAGGCGTCAACTTAATGGACAAAATTATAGCTTAAAGATATTTTAACTTAATAGATTACAAATATGAGATTCCTGTTTGTACTGGTAATCCTGTTTCACCGCTACTCGGTTCTGTAATGTCTGATTGTATTATAACTACTAACGTTTCGCCGCTAAGCGGCTTAGGAAAATATTTTCAAGTAATACTTTTTATAATGATGAAAGAATCAAAGTAATGCGATAACAAAAAGCTGCAGAGCAGCGACACATTAGTAGAAAAAATTAAACCTCAAAAACCAGGAGCCTCAGCGAGGCGAAACAGGAAATTCTATAATTAGGTTGACGCATATGTCCTTAATAAGTCCGAAGGACTTCTTCGGAGGATGGGAGCGGCTTTTCGGCCAGAGGCTGATCAGCCTTAGGCTTTAGCCGGGGGTGGTAAAAATGTTCGTAATCTCTTAATATTATTCACTCCTAAATTATTTCCATTATCTAATTATAAATATCATAGTATCCTGCCACTTAATTGGGAGAAACTCCGTTTATCAAAAACAAAAGATATTTCAGGAATATTATATAAATATTGCTGCTGCGGAATCAAATAATAATTTTTAAGTCTTAGTTATGTGTAACTATAGTTATTAATATTTAGTCATACATATAAAATGATGAATTGAAGAAACGGAAATTGTAGATGGCGAAAATATTTTTTTTAATCATTATGTCTCTTCCGGTTGTAATTAAGCCGCAGACAAACGGAAAAAGTTTAACTCTAAAAAAAGTTAGTCAGGATATAAAGATTGATGGTGTAATTGACCCTGTATGGAGCACGGCAGATTCTGCGACGGATTATTTTCAGCTTGGCCCTTATTATGACAAAAAACCTACATGGCCTACTGTAGCTAAGGTATTAACAACCGATGACGCTTTATACTGCCTTATTATTTGTTATGAAGATAAAAAATTTATAGAGCCTTTCACAGGCACTCTTGATAATACCACCGGGGAATATGTCTCTTTTATGATTGATACATTCCATGATAAAAAAACCGCTTATAAATTTATTGTGAGTGTTTCCGGCGTTAAAGGCGATGCAAGGCTTTTAGATGATGCACGCACCCGCGATTATAACTGGGACGGGATATGGTTCTCTGCAACAAAAATTTATGACTGGGGCTGGGTTGCTGAAATAAAAGTGCCTTATAAATCAATTCAGTATGATAAAGATTTAACTAAATGGGGATTGGATTTTGACAGGTGGATTCCTTCTAAGTCGGAAGATTTATATTGGAACCGGTATGAAAAAAATGAAGGGCAGAGAATTTCAAAATTCGGCGAACTGGTTTTCCAGGATTTTAAACCTACCGAAGAAGGCTTGAATCTGGAGATATATCCTGTCGGGCTGGCAAAAGCCAATTATGAAGGAAACAATAAATATAAAGTTGATCCTAATGCCGGGCTTGATGTAATGTATAATCCTTCTCCTGCATTAAAATTTCTTTTTACGGCAAATCCCGATTTTGCGCAGATAGAAGCCGATCCGTACCAGTTTAACATATCGCAGTATGAAACTTACTATAATGAACGCCGCCCGTTTTTTACAGAAGGCAATGAAGTTTTTGCAGCTACGGGCAAAGAAAGGAACACCGGATTTTACAGTCCCCTGGAATTATTTTATTCAAGACGGATAGGGAAGAAACTTGCAGACGGCAGCGAAGTGCCGCTGGTGCTGGGGACTAAAGCATTCGGCAGAGTGGGAGATATGGAATATGCCGGATTCCTGGCCGCGACAGATCAGAAAAGCTACATGGACGATACTGCACATTTAACAGAACCCAGGGCAGTTTTCGGCGCAGCTCGTATAAAAACAAAGCTTTCTGAAAATGCTTTAATAGGAGGTATGTTCGTTGCAAAGCAAACAGCAGATACAACTTACGGCGTTGTAGACATAGACGGCGCATTCAGACAGCCGGACTGGCAGTTGTCATATCAGCTTGCGCGTTCCATTAAAAATTCTTCAGGTGATTATGCATTCTCATCTGGTTTGGTTTCTACAGGGAATAAGTGGTGGACTTTAGCCCGTACAAGATATATCGGCAATAACTTTGATGTTGACCAGGTTGGGTATGTTCCCTGGATAGGAACATGGCAGGTAACTGCCCTTACCGGGCCAAACTGGTACTTTAATGAAGGCTGGATTAGTCAGATTATTGTTCTTGGCGGAGTGGTTACAAATTATAAACATATAGAGGATTACACAGACCGTTCCGCAGTGCTAGACTTTAATATGTCTTTTAGAGACAACTGGAGTTATGAGCTTACATTAATTGCAGGTAAATCCAAAGATAATGGCATAAAGTACAATTATTTTGAATTTGATTATAGCAGCAACTATAATATAGGCTCAAAATGGAGCGGTGATCTGTACGGCGGTTATGCCAAAACTTATAACTTTAACAGGGATTATCTGGCGTTCTATATGTGGCATGGCTTAGATTTTCAATGGAATGCAGGAAATTTTTTACAATTGGGAACTTCTTATAATATGTGGATAGAAGGAAATCCCGCAGGCGGCGTTGAAGATATTACTTATGATGCGCGCCCTTATCTTTCTATCACTCCGGTTAATGATCTGAATGTAAGGATTTATGTTGATAATCTGTATGATACTTCAACAGATCATCTTGAGCAGATAATAAGCGGGTTCCTGTTCTCTTACAATTTCCGCCCCAAAAGCTGGATTTATTTTGCCTATAACGAATTAGATAACAGAAGCGACCAGTATGATTCCCTTGGAAATCTTCTTCCCCAAAAGATGCACGTAGCATTAAGGGCAGGCGTATTTAAAATTAAATATCTCTATTATTTTTAATTAGCATTACGCAAAATTGTACGGCGAAACCAACCTACTTGCAGAGAATGTTGCAGAACTATTTTATTGATAACATTGCCCCGACTTTTAAGTCGGGAAAAAATAAGAATTCAAAATACTGGGCTTTAGCCGCATCTTAGCCGTTATGATGTGGCTAAAGCCAACAATTTATTTTTAACATAAACCCCCGCCGTAAAGAGCCTGTGTGAAAATTAGTTTTATATGAATAATTATGCGATAAATATTTTGATTAACTTCTTGTACACGGAGTGGTAAACTGTTGAAACAGTTAAGGAAAATAGTAATTGCATTATTAACACCGCGATTAATCG